>NZ_JBEYFS010000063.1:0-54576 GCF_040634475.1 Streptomyces sp. NPDC007095 | reverse complement strand
CATCTGGTCTGGCGCAAGGCGACCCCGGCCGGGGTTCCCCGCCGTCCTCGGCCACACCGCCCAGGTCACCTCCCCATGCCGGGCCACCGGGGACCCGGTCCGCCTCACCGCGACGCCCGACGGACCCACGAACGTGGAGCCGGCCACCGCCGTGGTCTCCATCGTCACCCCCGACACGCCGACCACGGTCCGTGCGTCCTTCTGCAACCAATTCCACTTCTTCGCTGGCGTCGGCGCGGGCGCGGACGCGGACGCGGCCAAGGGCTGGCTGGCTGGCTGGCTGGCTGGACCAGCATCCCGGCGTCCTGCCCGTCGCCGACGCCTACGGCGTCGAACGCCCCCTCATCGAGCAGATCCACTCCGGCACCGCCGAGACCAGCTGCTGCTGAACACGGCCGGAGTGGTGAGGGCGGGCGGTGACAGCAGCCTGCCGCCCCTGCCCGAGCGGCTCATGGACCGGGGCCTTTACCGGGATCAGGTGTCCTGCCCGACCGTACGGGGGAACGCGCGCAGCAGGCGCAGGAAGCGGGCGCGGGCGGGGCCGGTCAGAACGAAGCCGAGAGCGGCCGCGCGGGATGCCGTCGGCTCCATGGTGAAGCAGGGCCAGGCGGCCGCGGGGACGGCGACGGTCATGTCCGGCGGCCGTGCGGCCCGGCCGTCCTCACGTCCTTGAGGGTCCTGCAGCTTAGCGTCAACCGTGCACCCGCAGACCATTGCGCATGAGCGACCAGCAAGGTGGTTGCCCGAGATACTCCACGTCATGACTGCTCCCGATTGCTGGCCGATGGCCGTCGCCCGCCAGCGCGGACGACGGTGGCATCAGGAGTGGCCGTCGGAGAGCGGGCAGCCGACGGTGAGGGGCCCTGAGGACAGCGCGCACCTGGAGGTCCTGGCCGACCGACGGCGCAGTGGAAGGCACTGCTCGGCCAGGATCCCGCGGCCCATATCCGTACGTGCTGCACACCATCACGCCGCCAAGTTGTAAGCCCTCCCGTCATGCGTGCGGAGGCTCGCCGCGCATGAAGTCCTCCGCCACGCGCAGCAGCGAATCGTCCGCGGTGAACAGCGAGATGTGGTCGCCGTGCGGCTCCACTCTGAGCTGTCCGTGGGGCAAGCCGTCGGCCACTCGCTTCGACCCCTCGGGGTGGGCGATGTCGTCGTCGTGGCTCGTGACCACGAGGGTGCGTGGTTCTACCTTCGCCAGATAGGGCTCCACATCGGCGCCGGTGATTTCGAGGTTGAGCCGGCAGTACCGATACAGCAGTTCGGCACTGGCGTAGGGGTACAGCACGAGATGCGCCACGTCAGCGGGTGTACTGGTGAGGATCGCCTGGCAGAACGCGGCGTGCACGGCCTGCGCGGCGGTCCTGCTGCGCGCCGCCGCGCTCATGAGCTCGATCAGTCCCTGCTGGTGCGGCGTCTTCGGGTAGTCCTCGCCGAACCCGTAGGCGCCGTGCCACAGGCTGAGCGAGCGCATTCTCGATGGCCGCTCGGTCGCGGCGACCAGTGCGATCGCCGCGCCCCCGCACAGCCCGATCACGTGGGCGTCCTCCACGCCATGGTGGTCCATCACGGCGAACAGGTCGGCCGCCTGAGCGCGGATGTCCGTCGGGTACTCATCGTCGTCCCCAGCGATGCCGAACAGCCCTCGGCTCTCCCAAGTGAGCACCCGACGGCCCCTCGCGAAGAACCGTATCCAGTTTTCCGCGAGAGTGGCCGGCATGCCGCAGGCGGGAACGAGGACCACCGTCTCCTCGCCCTCGCCCGCCGCGTACACATTCAGCGGCGTGCCGTCCGACGCGATGACGGTCTGTCTGGGGGCGTACGCCTCGAAGGTGTCCGCCAGGACGTCGGCGACCACCTTGTCCACCTCGGCGAGCCGGTCCACCGGCACCACTCCCACGGAGTCCAACACGTCGGCGAGCGCCAGGCGTTCGCTCACCACCCGTTCGAACACCTGCAGGTCGTGGAACTCATCCTCGCCGGAGAGGACCAGTCCGGGGACTCCGGCCCGGCGGGCGACCCTGGTCAGCAGCGCCCGTAGGGCGCGCCGCTGGCCAGGGGCCAGGTCGCCGGAAGAGGCGCCTGCGCTGCGGGCGACTGGAACCACGCGCACCGGCGCGGCGATCCCCTCGGCGAGCGGTTTCACCGACAGCACGGCCGCGGCCAGGCGGGCCACCGCCGTCCTCGTTTCCGCTCCCAGCATGCGATCGCCTCCTCAGGCGGACGGGCGTCACCGCTTGGGGAACGCATGCCCCTTGGTCGTCTGGGTGACCCGCCGGTTGTGGGAGTACGTGTCGGTGCCGGAGACCAGGACCGTGCCGTACTCGCTCAGGCTCACCCGACCGCCGTACTCGTCGACTTCGTCGGTGTCCGGGTACACCTCCACCGACGTCGGCACGTACCGGCCGGCGAAGCCGAGCCGCATCTCCTTGTCGGGCGCGGAGTGCGGCTTGGAGGCGTGCATCATCGTGGACCAGAACATGACCGCCTCGCCGGGGCGCATCACCATGGAGACCGCCCGCTCCTGCGGGGGGCGCCAGTTTGGGTCCTTCTGCAACTGGCGGTAGTCGTAGCCGTAGAAGCCCCGGGCTATGCCTTCCTTGTCTTGCTGGTTGATCTTGCCCGGCTGATAGTGCATCTCCTTGGACTCGTCGTAGTACATGGTGCTCTGGGTACCAGGGATGAACTGCAGGCAGCCGGTCTCCTCGGTGGCCTCGGTGAACGCCGTCCACACGGTGATGGTGCCGCCGAAGTCCTTCTCCGACTTCGGCCACACGATCTGCGGCTTGCCCGAGGCAAAGGCGAAGGTGTCCGCCTGGTGCCAGTCGGTGCCCTCATCACCCGGGTACTTTGGGAAGAACTCCGAACGCCAGCACAGCACATTCGGCCCGAGCACCCCTGCCACCCGGTCGACGATCTCCGGTCGGCATATGTGGTCGGCCAGGAAGGCGGAGTCGAGGTGCCGGTCGTAGTTCGCGATGTTGGTGTTGCCGGCCTGTGCGTCGCCCTCGTCGTAGACGGCGCCGCTGCGGTCCATCAGCCGCAACCGCTCGCGCCGCCACAGCCTCCGCATCTCGTCCTCTTCGTAGACCTTGAACGGGCCCAGGTAGCCGCGTTCGTGGAACTGGGCGACCTCTTCCGGGGTCGGCGTGAAGGTCTGCTGAACCACATTCGTCATCGTGAAGTCCTCCTGCGTCAGCGGTCTTTGGCAGCGGTCTGGGTGTCGACGAGCGCGGACAGCGCGTCGATGCTGGCTTCCTCTAGTTCCGCGACATCGAGCGTGATGTCGTACTTCTCGTTGAGCTGGGCGACGATTCGGATGAACGCCAGCGAGGTGACCCCCTGGTCGAACAGATCGACGGCGGGATCCACGGCGTCCCTTTCCAGCACCGCGTGGACGGCGTCCTCCACCGACCTGCGGATTCCCGTCGCGGGCGCATCGGGCGACACGGTCATGACGTCGGCTCCTTTCCACCAATGGGTTCATTTGCCAAGCGCATTGCGGTTCACCTTTCCTTGCAGGGTCATGGGGAACTCCGGGACGACCTCGTAGCGGGACGGCCTCAGATGTCGGGGCAGCTCGTTCCTTGCGTGCTGTTCCGCCGCGGCGACCAGCCGAGACGCCTCCGGCCCGACCGGGTCGACCGGGCGCACGGGCAGCAGATAGGCGACCAGGCGCACGTCGCCGTCCCCGAAGTCGCGAGGCGCGGCGACGGCCCGCGCCACGTCCGACAGACGGGCGAGGCATTCCTCGATCTCGCCGGGTTCGATCCGGTAACCCCGGATCTTCAACTGGTCGTCCATCCGGCCGAGGTAGAACAGGTCGCCGACCAACCGCACGGCGCGGTCGCCCGTGCGATAGAGGCGGTCCTCCTCCACCCCGGCCATCGCGGGCACGAACCGTTCCGCGGTGAGTTCGGGCCGGTTCAGATAGCCGCGGGCGAGCCCGGCTCCGGCGACGTACATCTCTCCCGGCTCGCCGTCCGGCAGGGGTTTGCCGTGCTCGTCGAGCACGTACACGCGCAGGTCGGGCAGCGGCACACCGATCGGGCTCGTCCCCTCGCCATGGGTGACGTCCGCTGCGGTGATCCGACGATACGTGCAGTGCACGGTGGTCTCGGTGATGCCGTACATGTTCACCAGTTCGGGCGTGCGGTCGCCGTGGCGGCTGAGCCAGAGGCCGAGTATCCGCGGGTCCAGCCGCTCGCCGCCGAAGATGATCAGCCGGAGGGTGAGACGCTCCGTGCCGGGCGCGCCGTCTCGGCGGGAGAAGAGCACGCTGAGCAACTGGTGGAAGGCTGAGGGGGTTTGGTTCAGTACGGTCACCCGCTCCGCGCGCAGCAGCGAGACCAGGTGTTCGGGCGAGCGGGAGACGGTCTCCGGCAGGAGTACCAGCCGCCCACCGTGCAGCAGGGCGCCCCAGATCTCCCAGACCGAGAAGTCGAAGCTGATGGAGTGGAACAGCGACCAGGTATCGCGGTGGTCGAAGCGGAACCAGGGGCGGGTCTGCTCGAAGAGCCGCACGACGTTGCGGTGTTCGACGGCCACGCCCTTCGGCGCCCCGGTGGAACCGGAGGTGTAGATGACGTACGCCAGGTCGTTCCCCGACGGCTGCGGCCGCTCCCCCTCCGGCACAGACACCGGCGTCACTGGGTTAGTGGAGGCTTCGGTCCCGTCGACCCACACGATGGCGGGGTGGCGTCCGCGCAGCACTTCCGCGGTGTCCCCCGCAGCCACCACGATCGGCACCCCGCTGTCGGTGAGCAGGTAGTCGATCCGGGCCACCGGGTATCCCGGGTCGATCGGCACGTACGCGCCGCCGGCCTTGAGGATGCCCAGCATGGCGACGATGGCTGCCGTGCCCCGGCGCTCGCACAGCCCGACGAGGACGCCCGGCCGCACGCCGAGCCCGGCGAGCCGCCCCGCCAACCGGTCGCTCCGCGCGGCGAGTTCGCCGTAGGACACCGGCCCTTCCGGGGTGGAGAGGGCTGTACGGTCGGGTGCCTCTTGGGCACGTTCGGAGAACAGGGTGTGGAGACATTCCACCAGCATCACGCAGTCCGTTCGTATGGCATGAGTGTGACGAATGGACGACCAACTTCGAGGGGTGCGGGAATCACGGAATAAGCAGATGTTAGCGACGGGCAAGCGGGATGCAGAAGGCCGATGACGGTGTCCAACCGCCGCAGTTCCGCATTTGGACGGCAGGATTACTCGGCCAGGGAGGAATTCCGCGCCACACGCGCGGCGACTTCGGCCCACATCCGTGCGGATTCCCGTGCCGCCTGCTCAACCAACGGAGCACAGTGCAAGGGCACGTTGTCGACGATCTTCTGCCATTCCTCGGCCGTCATCGCCTGTGTGCGTAGGACGCGCAGCAGCACCCGGCCGGCGTCGGTCTGCCGGACCGCGGGGTCCGACGCCAGCCGCCGCACGGCGGCATCCTGCTCCTCTGGCGCCCAACCCACCTCTTGACGTTGGCGTTTCGGGGAGCGCACGGGCGGCGGGCGGCGTCCGTAGAGCAGCCGGTTACGGACCGCGCGCACTGTCTCCGGCGATACCCCCACGACCTGGGCCACCTGTCTCAGGGACAGGTCCGGGTTCTCGGTCAGCAGCGCTGTCGCTAGGCTGCGCCGCCGTGCGGCGTCGACCGGCCGAGCCCGGCCGTCCTGCCCGATGCGGACTCCGGACGGTTCGGGTTCCGCGCTTCTGCGACGTATTTCGGCTGCGGTTCGCGCCGAAATTCCGGCGGCGGTGGAAATCATCCGGTCCGACCATTGTGGGTGTGTGACGAGAATGCGTTCGGCGGCCGATATCCGGTCCTTCAGCGACAGCGGAAGCCCATGCCGGACATTCGCCTGAACGGCCAGCACGAAGGCGTCCTCCGCGCTTCCGTCGAAATAGCATGCCCTGATGTGCTTTTTCTCGCTCAACCTCGCGGCACGCACGCGGTGCGCGCCGTCGATCACTCTCATGGTCGCGCGGTGCACGATGATCGGTGGCAGCTGCTGCTCAACGGCGGCCAACGACCGTACGTGCTCCTGGTCTTCGCCCGATGCGCGCGGGGAACCCTCGATCACGAGCTCGGCGACCGGGAGGTGTACGACCTCGTCGTCGGGAGCCGCGCACGGTCCCGGATCCTGGCCCTCGCGCATGCACCCGTCCCGCGCATCAGCCGTCACGGGGACGGCAGCCGCTCGGTGACCACGGCGACCAGCGCCGCCTCGTCCTGGACCAAATAGAAGTGCCCGCCGGGGAAGCTCCGGACCTCGAACCCGCCGGTGGCCAGGTCGCCCCACGAGGTGAGCCCGGCGTGGTCGACGTCCGGGTCCTCGACGCCGCCCGTCGCCAGCACCGGGGCGCGCACCGCGGTGGGGGCGCCCGGCTGGTAGATCTCGAAGAGCCGGTAGTCGTCGCGGATCATCGGCAGCAACACCTCGACCAGGTCCGGGTTGGCCAGCAGGGCCGCGAACGACTCGTTGTCGCGGGCTACCTCGGCGGCGAACTCGGCGTCGGGGAGCGTGTGCAGTTCGCCCGGCTGCTTACGGTGCGGCGCGATGACCCCGGAGACGACGAGGTGGTCCACGACCGGGCCGAGCCGGCGTTCCAGTGCGACGGCCACCTCATAGGCGACGTAGGCTCCCATGCTGTGCCCGAAGAGCACCAGCGGCTCGCCGGTGAACGGCTCGACCGCCGACGCGATCTCCTCGGCCATGTCCTCGATGCCGCCCACAGGAGGCTCGCCGAAGCGGTCCTGCCGTCCGGGGTACTGCGCCGCGTACACACCGGTGTCCGGCGGCAGGAGCCCGGGCCATGAGTTGTAGGTGTTCGCGGTGCCACCGGCGTGGGGCAAGCACACGAGCCGTCGGCGGGGGCGCGGCACGACCTCGCCGCACGGGCGCAGCCAGAGCTCGGCCTGCGTCGCTTTCCTGGTGTGCACGAATCTCCCTCTCATCCGAACAGGCCGGCGATCGCTTCCGCGTCCATCGGTACGGGCGTGAGCCGGTACCCCGGGGGCGGTTCGGCGCCCCTGACATGGCGGACCAGGAAGTCCCACCGGCGCCGGTTGAGGTAGTGGTCGTAGCCGACGAAGGCGTGGTCGGAGCTGGGCACGACGAGCAGCTCGAAGTCCTTGTCCGCCGCGATCAGGCGCTCCACCAGGCGCATCGTCAGATGCGGCGAGAAGCTGTCGTCGAGACCTCCATGAACCAGAAGCAGTTTGCCCTCGAGCCGGTCGGCGATGTCGACGTTGGAGGCGGCGGCGTACTTCTCCGCGTCGAACGGGCCGTTGTACATCTCCGCGACGCCCTGCTCGGCGTAGCGCAGGTCGTGCACCCCGCACTCGGCGACGCCCGCCTTGAACACCTCAGGGAAGTCCAGCATCGCCCGGACGGTGGCGAAGCCGCCGGAGGACATCCCGAACGCCCCGACCCGGTCGAGGTCCATCCACGGGCGGCTGCGGCTCAGCTCCCGCAGGGCCGCGACGTGGTCGGCGAGGCCGCCCGCGTCCCCGAGCCTTCCGTAGGAGTGGTCGTGGAACACCTTGTCCCGCCCCGGCGCACCGCGCCCGTCGATGGCGACCACCACAAAGCCAAGCGCGGCCAGGGACTCGGCGTCGTAGCCGTAGTAGCCGGGGTCGAAGCAGGGCACGACGCGGGTGGCGCTGGGGAAGCCGTACGGGTGGTCCACGACCGGGTACCGTCCGTCCGGATCGAAGCCGTGCGGACGGTAGAGCATCCCGTGGATCTCGGTCTCTCCATCCGCCGCCGTCACCCGGAACCGCTCCGGCGGGTTCCACCCCGTCGCGCGCAGCCGCGAGGCGTCCGTGCGCTCCAACTCGACGCGTACGCGCCCGTCCCAACCGCGCACGGTGATCACGGGCGGGGCCGCGTTGGTCGAGGCCGAGTCAATGAAGTGACCGCCGCCTGGTGCCACCGTCACGACGTGGTCCAGATCGTCATCGGTGACCTTGGCGAAGCCCGTGCCGTCCAGGCCCGCCCGGCACACCGTCCGGCGGTAGGGGTCATCCTCGACCAGACCGGAGGCCAGGAAGTAGACCACCCGCCGCTCCTCGTCGACGTGCAGGATCTCCTGTACCGCCCACTGACCCGAGGTGACCTGGGCACGCGGTGCTCCGTCCCGCGTTCCGTAGAGGTAGAGGTGACCCCAGTTGTCACGCTGGGAGTACCACAGCACCTCCGCCCCGCCGGAGAGGACCTTGACCATCGGTGCCTGCCCGAGCAGTTGGGCGGGCTCCACCCGGGTCGGCCCCGATTCGGTCAGGATGGTGCACACCTCGCCGGATGTCGGGTCCAGCCGGTGCAGACTGAGCGTCTTCAGGTCACGCGGGGAACTCAGGTAGTACACCGCCGAGCCGTCCTCGGCCCACCACGCCCAGCGGCGGGAGATCGGCGACATCATCGGCATCGCCACCGGTTCGGCCAGCGCAGGCACCGCCTTGCCGGATTCGATGTCCAGCACGACGAATTCGGCCAGCGGCATCCGCTCGTCGCCGGGGTGGGCGAACCGCTGGGACCGCAGCACGGGTGGCCCGCCGTCAGCCGGCAGGGCCTCGACGAGGTGCGTCTCGCGGACCCCGCGCATGTCGGTGCGGTGGGTGAGCACGCGCCGGGAGTCCGGCGACCACAGCACCGCGGGCGGCAGGTTCGGGATGCCGAGCTTGCCCAGCAGCGTCGAGTACATGAAGTAGTCCGGGTTGGCGCCGTAGTCACAGTCCGCCGAACCGTCCTCGGTCAGCGCCCACTCCCGTCGGTCCGCCAGCGATCGGGCCCTGATGTTGTACGCCTGCCGGAACACCGCGTGGCGGCCGTCCGGCGCGACGACGTCGAGGAGTTCGCGGGATGGAGCTCCCCCGACGGCGACGCAGGTGTAGTCGTCCAGCGCGCATCGCCAGCGGGCATCGAACGCGTCGAACTCGACCGCCTCACCACTCACGTCGAACGCGGCGAACGGCAGTGCGGCCGCGTCGACTTCGAGGCCCGAGGCGGCCGCGAGTGCCGTAGCAAGCCGGGCGTGGTCGAAGGCGGGTTGCCGGCTGCCCTTCGCGGGGTCGACGAGGAGGAAGCGGGGGCCGCCCGCGGTGTCCGTCGCGTACCAGAAGCGAGCGCCGTCCTCGGCCCACCTCGGCCGGACGCTCCCATTGAGCACGAGCTCGCCCCGGTTGTGCCGCAGCAGTTGCTCCGCGGTCCGGTACACGGAGGCGTCGAGCCTGATCGGGTTCATCGGGTTGTCCTCCAGAGCAGCCGGTCAGCCGACGACGACGGGAAGCCGGGCCGCGCCGTTGAGGTTGGGATTGGACATGAACGTCGGCGGGTTGTCCGGGTCGCAGCGCAGCTCCGGAAAGCGGTCAAACAGGGCGTTCATCGCGATGCGGCCCTCCCGCCTCGCGAGTGCCGCCCCGATGCAGAAGTGCACGCCCCGGCCGAAGGCCACGTGCGGGTTGTGCCCACGGGCGGGGTCGAAGGTGTGCGGATCGGTGAAGACCCGCTCGTCGCGATTGGCGGTCGCGATCGACAGGCTGACCATCTGGTCCGGCCCGATCTTCACGCCGCCCACTTCGGTCTCGGTGTTGGTCACCCGCACCATGGACGCGATGGGGCTCACGTAGCGCAGCGACTCCTCCAGAAGCGGTGGGACCAAGGACCGGTCCTGACGGACCCTTCGGTCCGCCTCCGGGTGGGCGTCGAGGCAGAGAACGGTTCCGCTGATCAACAGAGTCGTGGTGACGTGGCCCGCGACGAGCATGACGTTGGCGAAGTTGGCCACCTCGCTCTCGGTCAATCGCTCGCCGTCGACCTCCGCCTCGACAAGCCGGGTGAGCAGGTCGTCCCGCGGATTGGAGCGCCGGTCCTTGACGTGCCCCCGTAGGTAGTCGGTGATGTGGCGCACCTGTTCCATCGCGTACTCCACCTCGTTCTCGACGGTTTCGTCGCGCTCGGCGAGCGAGAACTCCGAGGTGCCGCTCATCATCTTGTCGACCCAGCCGTTGAGCAGGGCGTGGTCGCTCGCGGGGATGCCGAGAAGCTCGGCGATCACGGTGATGGGCAGGGGATAGGCCAGCTCGGCAATGAGGTCGAAGCTCTTCCGGTCAGCCACCTTGGCCAGCAGGTTCTCCACGATGGCATGGACCCGGGGTTCGAGCTCGTCGATAGCGCGAGGGGTGAACGCGTGGGTGATGAGCTTGCGCAATGCGGTGTGCCGGGGCGGATCCAGCTGTGTGATGGACCCTGCGTCGAACTCGCGCCGCTGCGGGATCAACCGTCCGGTGTCTGACGAGAAGAAGTGCGGGTTGTTCGCCACCTGCACTGCCTCGACATGGCCGTAGACGTTCCAGATGCCGCTCGCCTCGTCGAAGACGACTCTCTGGGACGACCTGTCATCGCCGTACATCCAGAAGTATCGCTGTCGGTCCAGGTCCCACTTTTCGGCCAGCGCAGACATGACACTCCCGTAATAACTGATGCGAACTGATAACGACACAGGGGATCGAAATTCCGGGGATTTCCTTCTGGAATTTTCCGAACCGGAATTAATACAGGTCGAGTCTTTCAGATGGGTGTTGCACCTGTCGACGGTGCAGCAATCGGCAGCGTCCTGTCGCCAGGACACCGAGCGGCCGAGGGACGCCACACAAAAGAGTGGCGGTTTCCGGGCGGCATTCCGGGCGGGCCGGACCGAGCGCCGAGCCTCGCAACCCACCGGGTACCCCCGCGAACCCGGCACCCCGTCAACCCGGCCCCGTCCAAAAGACGCCCCGCCCGCGACCTGGCACCTTGCGTTGGCGCCATCAAGACGCCACACTTGCGCCATGGATCTCACACCCTACGTCGACGGCCTCCACCGGGAGCTCCTTGCCTCCGCAGGGGCCAACGACGGCGACGCCATGGCGCTGGCCGAGCGACTGACCGCGTCGGTCACGTCCGCGACCCGGCTCACCATGCTGGACGTACTGTCGGCCGCGGCGGACGAGATCACCCGCGACCTCGTGCCCGGCTCGGTGGAAGTCCGGCTGCGCGGACGCAACCCCTACTTCGTGGTCACGCCCGCCACTCTGCCCGAACCGCTCAATGACGACCTCTCCCCACCGCAGGACGCTCCCGCGCCGCACGTCACCCCCGCTCCCGAGGAGGCTCCCCCGAGCGGCACCGAGGGAGCCGTGGGCCGCATCAACTTCCGCCCGCCCGAGCAGCTCAAGGCCCGCATCGAGGCCGCCGCCGCCAAAGAGGGGCTCTCGTTGAACGCCTACTTGATCCGCATCACCACGGCCGCACTGGACGCCGACGCCGCCCCGCCCCGCCCTGGCCGCCACGGCTCGGGACCCACGCGCCGCTACGTCGGCTGGGTCGGCTGAGTGCCCCCACCACGAGACAGGACGGCTCACCATGCCCGAGTTCACCACGCCCGAACCCATCACCGTCGCGCTCACCATGAGCAGTGGCAAGGTGACCATCTCCGCCGGGGACCGCACCGAGACCGTCGTGCGGGTCCGGCCCACCGACGAGGCGTCCGCGCCCGACGCCAAGGCGGCCGAGCAGACCGAAGTCGACTACACAGCGGGCCAGTTGCTGATCAAGGCGCCGGACCCGTCCTGGCTGAGCGGCATCATGGGCAACAGCCCTTCGATCGACGTGACTATCGAAGTGCCGACCGGCTCCAGCCTACAAGCCGAACTGACGAAGGTGCAGGTCCACAGCGAGGGGCGCCTCGATGAGGTCCGCGTCGACAGCGTGTCGGGCCACATCCACCTCGACCGGGTGGGCACGCTCCACGCCGATACCGTCTCCGGACACCTCACCGTCGAAGAGGTGAGCGGGTACGCCGACGTCAACGGCGTGTTCGGCAAGGTGCGGATGCGCAGGACCCGGGGCAGTGCCACCGTCAAGGGCGTCAACGGCGACACCTGGATCGGCGACGCGGGCAGCGAACTGCACCTCAGCGCGGTCAGCGGCAACATCTTCGTGGACAACGCCGGACCTGGCGTCACGGCCAAGACCTCGAGCGGCAGCATCCGGATCGGACACCTGAAAGCGGGTGAGGTCGACCTGCTCACCGGCTCCGGAGAAGTCGAGATCGGCATCGGCGAGGGCTCGACAGCCTGGATCGACGCTCGGAGTGTGACCGGCTCCGTGCGCAACTCCCTGCAGGCCCAGGACGGTCCGACACCGCAAGCGAACATGGTGAAAGCCAGGGCCAGGACCCGGCACGGCGACATCATGATCCATCGCTCGCAGCGGACCGGCACCGCAGAGGTCGGCTAGCCGAGACACCCCGCGCAGCTCCCGAGACATCGCGCGGCTTCCCGAGATACCGCGTGCAGTCCCCGCGCCGCCGCGCCATACGCGCGCGGCGGCCGTCGAGGATCCCCCCTCGGCGGACCCGCTGAACCGCCTCACAAAAGGCCCCTCGGCAAGCCCTCTTCGGGCCGGCCGCCCGCTCGACATGCCCTACTCCGGGCCCCTGACCCTGCCCGCAAAGATGGCACCAAGAGCTCCACGCCTTCATTGCAATGGCGCCATCGTTGCGCCACGATGGCGTTAAGAGCGACCTCGCTCGCGCCGTCCCGGCGACAGGACATCCCCTCGCCGCGCACCACGCGAACTCCGGAATCGTCGAAACAAAGGCCCGGTCGCACCTCCCGCCCCCCTTTCTCGGCGCCCAAAGCAGCCAGCAGAACTCGCCGCGTGCGGCTTTCCATCCTTGAAATGGAGTCATCCATGGCAACCACCAGTCCACCCGCAATCACGGTCACCGGACTGCGCAAGTCCTACGGCGACAAACTGGTTCTCGACGGAATCGACTTCGAGGTTCCCTCGGGGCGCATCTGGTCACTACTTGGACCGAACGGCGCCGGCAAGACGACCCTGGTGCAGATCCTGTCCACGCTCATCCGACCGGACGCAGGCAGTGTGCAGGTCGCCGGTCACGACCTGCTGCGCGAACCCGAAGCGGTGCGACGGGCGATCGGGGTCACGGGCCAGTTCGCGGCGATCGACGAGCTGCTCACCGGCGAGGAGAACCTGCAGCTGATGTGTCAACTGCACCGGCTGCCCGCGCAGGAGGGCCGACAGCGCACCGCCGAACTGCTGGAGCGCTTCGAGCTGGCGGGCCAGGACGGGAAGAAGCTCGCCGGCTCCTACTCCGGCGGCATGCGCCGCAAGCTCGACCTGGCGATGACCCTCGTCGGCAGCCCCCGGATCATCTTCCTCGACGAGCCGACCACCGGTCTCGACCCGCGCAGTCGGCGCACCATGTGGGACATCATCCGGGACCTCGTCGCCGACGGCGTAACGATCTTTCTCACCACGCAGTACCTGGAAGAAGCGGACGAACTGGCCGACCGGATCGCGGTACTGCACCACGGCAACTTCGTCGCCCAAGGCACACCGGCCGAACTCAAGCGCCTCGTCCCCGGCGGCGACATCCGGCTCACCTTCGACACCGCCGAGCAACTCGCCTTGGCCTCCGAGGCGTTGGGGACCTCGGACATCGACGAAGAGGCGTTGAGCCTGCGCGTGCCGAGCGAGGGTGACCTGGGCTCGATGCGGCGCGTCATCGACCGGCTCGACGGAGCCCGGGTGACGGCGTCCAGCCTGTCGGTGCACAGCCCCGACCTCGACGACGTATTCCTCACCCTGACCTCTCAGCCCGCCACGGACAACGGAAAGCAGGAGGCAGTCCGATGAGCTCGCTCTCCCTCGCCCTGCAGGACTCCTCCACGATGCTGCGCCGCAACCTGCGGCACGCCACCCGCAACCCGTCGACGCTGCTCGGCTCGGTGGTCATGCCGTGCGTGCTCCTGCTGTTGTTCGTCTTCGCCTTCGGCGGCACTATGGGCAACGGACTGGGCGGCGCCGCGGAGGGGATCGACTACGTCGACTACCTCGCCCCCGGCATCTTCCTGCTGGCCCTGACCGTGGGAGCGATGGGCACCTCCATCGCGGTCGCGGTCGACATGACCAAGGGGATCATCAACCGGTTCCGCACCATGGCCATCTCCCGCGCGTCGGTTCTTACCGGCCACGTCGTGGGCAGTGTGATCCAGTCGATGGTCAGCATGGTCGTAGTCATCGCCATCGCGCTGCTGGTCGGCTTCCGGCCCACCGCGGGAATTCTCGGATGGCTCGGGGCCATCGGCCTGATGGCCCTAGTCAGCTTCGCACTCACCTGGGTGGCGGTCGGCTTCGGCCTGCTGGCCAAGACCGTCGACTCGGCGAGCAACATGCCCATGATCCTGCAGGTCCTGCCATTCCTGTCCAGCACGTTCGTGCCGGCCGAGTCGATGGCCTCCGGTCTGCGCTGGTTCTCCGAGAACGAGCCCTTCACGCCCATCACCGACACGTTGCGCAATCTGCTCCTCGACAGGCCGGTCGGCAACGACTGGATCATCGGCGTCGCCTGGTGCCTCGGCATCGCGCTGGTCGGCTACCTGTGGTCGAGGAAGTTGTACCGGCGCGACCCCAGGAACACCTGACCGACGCACCACCGCGTCCCTCGCAGAGGAGATCATCCATGGCCACCGAATCACTCGACCTGCCGGACGTCATGTCGGACGCGATCATGAAGGATCCCTATCACGGAGCTGGTCTCCTGCGTGAGCAGGCCCCGGTGGTGCGCGGCACTCTTATGGGCGCCGTCCCCGTCTGGTACGTGACCCGGTACGAGGAGGTGATGACTGTGCTGGGCGACCGCAGGTTCGTCAGCAACATCGCCTCGGTGTCCGGCTCCCAGGGCGAGGACGCGAGGACGCAGATGGCCGAGCGCCTGGGCGTGCCGCCCGAAGACTATCCGTACCTCGCCAACGGGCTTCTCGGCCAGGACGCGCCGGACCACTCCCGGCTGCGCAAGCTCGTGATGCGCGGCTTCACCGTGCGCCGCATCACCGAACTGCGCCCCAGGCTCGAGGAGATCGCCGAATCCCTCATCGACGCGTTCGACGGCTCCAGCCAGGTGGACCTCATCGCCCACTTCGCATACCCGCTGCCGCTCACGGTGATCTGCGAGCTCATGGGGATCCCGGAGTCCGACCATGCCGACTGGCACGCCTGGAGCAGCGGCCTTGCGTCGTTGGAGCCGGGTGTCATGCCGCACGCTCTGCACGACATGGTCGTGGGGGTTCGCGAGCTCATCGAGCGCCGCCGCAACTCGCCGGCGGAGGACCTGCTCACCACACTGATCACCACACATGACGAGGACGGCGACCGGCTGTCCGTCGACGAGTTGATCACCTTCGTGATCACTCTGATGACCGCGGGCCACGAGCCGTCCGCCCACGCCCTCGGCAACAGCATCGCTGAGCTGCTCACCCATCCCGACCAACTGGCCAGGCTCAAGGGGGAGTCGGCGCTGTGGCAGACGGCGGTCGAAGAGCTGGTCCGCCGGTGCGGTCCGACGCAGGTGTCGGTCCCGCGGTACGCGGCGGTCGACATCGAACTCGGCGGCGTCCGGATACGGGCCGGCGACGTAGTTCAGCCGATGCTGACCGCGGGTAACTACGACCCGCGCCGCTACACCGATCCCGAGCGCTTCGACGTCGGGCGCCGGATGAAGGCCCCGGGCCACGGCCACCTCGGCTTCGGCCACGGCCCTCACTACTGCCTGGGCGCCTACCTCGCCAAGCTGCAACTGGGCATTGCCCTGCCGGCGCTGTTCCGCCGCTTCCCGCGGCTGACCCTGGCGGTCGACGCGGCGGACCTTCCCTGGCAGAAGCTGCCCGGCCTCCGGCGCCTGGCCGAACTGCCGGTGGAACTAGCTCCCGCCGCCCGGTGACGCCGCACTCTCACATCACGTTTCTAGGACGGACTACATGCCCACCTTCTCGACCCCCCGCGGGGTCTCGGTCACCGTCAAACTGCCGATCGGTGACCTCCTTCTCGTCGCGAGCGACCGGCCCGACACCGTCGTGTTACCGCACACCCGGGAGGGCGACGCAGCGGGATTCCGGGTCAGCTACCTCGACGGCAACCTCATCGTCGACGGCCCCGGGCCGGCCTATGGCTCCGCCAGTTGGCTGAGCTTCGGAGAGTCGGTCAAAGCACGGATCGACCTGCCGGAGGGCTCGACCGTACGAGGCGTGGCCCTGGAGGGCGGGTTCCGCAGCACGGGCAGGCTGGGCGCCTGCACGTTTCGGACCGACTACGGCGAGGTCGTCCTGGACGAGACCGGTCCGCTGACCGTCACCACCGACAGCGGCGACATCGCCATACGACACGTCACCGGGCACGCCCAGGTGACCAGCGATTCCGGCGTCATCCAGATCCAGAAGATCGAGGGGAGCGCCACCGTCGCCAACGAATACGGCGAGACGGAGATCGGTGAAATCACCGGAGCGCTCCAACTGTACGGATGCGATTCCGACAACCGCGTGGGACGCACACACGGCGGCGCCGAGATTTTCAGCGAATCCGGTGACATCCGTATCATCGAGGTCACCAGCGGAAAAGTGACCACGATGTCCGACTCCGGGAACATCGAGATCGGCATTTCCCGAAACACCACCGCGGCCCTGGACCTCAAGTCCGTGAATGGACAAGTCCGCAACGCGTTCGACCAGGGCCCGGCCGACGGCCGGGTCGAGCAGGGCGTCACAGTGCAGGCCCGGTCGCACCACGGCGACATCAGCATCACACCTGCGCGGCCCAGACCGGACCGCTGACGACGGCGGGACGCGGAGCACCTGGCGGCCCCCTCTTGCATCGGACGCCCTGCCGACTTGTATCGGACGTCCTGTCGACCGGACAGTGGGCGCGTCATCGGAACCGGCCCCGCCGAAGGAATCCGAACCCACAGGAATTCCCGGCGTAGACATCGGGCGGCCTACAGGCCAAACTGGGCGCCACTTCCGGTGATTACTCTCCCGGCCTCCTGTTGATTACTGCGGCACCACATTCCCCCCTGCTCTGCCGCATGGTGAATCCGCCTAACTTCCCTCCGCGCGTAAGGGAATGCGGCCGGGTTCGCCGCGAACAGGAGTGCGCCGACGCGTGACAGAGCCCGAGGCAGGAGGTTGGCATGACACGACTACTCAAAGCCCCCCGGCCAATGAGGAGTCCGGAAACACCCGACCAGAAAGGAGAAATGCCGCCACCGGCCAGGTGGAGCCTTCCCATACGCATAGCGTTCCGGTTCTTCCTGGCCTACGTCGCACTGTTCTTCCTGACCGAGATGCGGGTCATGTACCCGCTGATGGGGGTCTTCGGCAATGACCTCCCACCGGATGCACTGACCCGGCAGTACCACCTCGTGCGCCCGGTCGTGACCTGGGTCGCCGAGCACCTGCTCCACGTCGAGGCACCGCTCATCGAGCCGGTGCAGAGCGGTGACCAGGCGTTCTTCTGGGTTCTCGCCTTCTGCTGGTTCCTCGGCGCCCTGCTGATCACGGTGGTGTGGTCGGTGCTCGACCGGCACCGGCCGCACCACGAGGCGCTGTACAAGTGGTTCTACGTGGTCGTCCGGTTGTGTCTGGCAGCGCAGTTGTTCTCCTTCGGGTTCGCCAAGGTCTTTCCGCTGCAGATGTCGCTGCCGCTGACCAGGCTGGTGGAACCCTTCGGGGATTTCGGCATGTTGAACGTGCTCTGGTCGCAGGTCGGCAGCTCTCAGCCTTACGAGATCCTGCTCGGGTGCGCCGAGGTGACCGCCGGGCTGCTGCTCGTCATTCCCCGGACCGCCCTCTTAGGCGCCCTCCTGGCCGCGGTCGAGATGACACAGGTGCTCATCCTCAACGCCACCTACCAGGTGCCCCTGAAGATCTTCACCTTCCACCTGGTCCTGTTGAGCCTGATCCTGGTCGCTCCGCACGCCGTCCGGCTGGCCAAGTTCTTCGTGTCCGACCAAGACATCGGCCCGGTTGCCCGGCCGCAGCTGTTCCGCACGCGCAGGGCCCTGTCGCTGGCCCTGGCGGGGCAGCTCCTGTTCGGGGTGTGGCTGGTCACTTCCCAGGTGCACGAGGAGTGGAAGCTGTGGGACACGATCGGGGCAGCGGGTCCGAAGCCACCGCTGTACGGCATCTGGAACGTCGTGAAGTTCGCGTCGGACGGGCGGGACAGCCCTCCTGTGGCAACCGATGAGAAACGCTGGAACCGGTTCATCGTCGACACCACGCACTCCTATCAACCGGGCCCCGTGTCCAGCCAACGCATGAACGGCTCCATCGTCGACTACGCGGCCACGTTCGCCCCCTCCAAGCGCGCGATCGTTCTGGCCCGGGCGAACGATCCAACGTGGTCCGGCCGACTCACCTTCGCCCAGTCCAACCCGGACAAGCTCACCTTGGACGGCGTCCTGGGCAAGGACAAGGTGCACATCGAGTTGGAGAAGGTCGACCTCGACTCTTTCCCGATCAGACGTGACGGCGTGCAATGGGTACAGGACGCGCCGTACGAGCCGCGCCTGCAGACCCGCTGACTCTCGCCGGCTTCGTCGGCCAGCGGACTCTTGAGCCGGTTCAGCTCACACGGCGAAGGCGTGACGCCCCCATCGGCTGCGTGACGCCTCCGCCGTGCGCATGCGTCAGTCCCGCGCCGCCATGGCCTCGATGCCGGAGACCAGCAGCTCCAGCGCGTATTCGAAGTCCTGCTCCCTCGCCTCACCGTTCATCCCTGCAACCGTGAGCCAGGGGTGGCGCTCCAGCAGGGCGCGGAACTCGTCGGCCAGCGCTCGCAGTTGCCCGCGCCATTCCTCGTCGGACCCGGGCTCGGGCCGCTCGGCTCGCCAAGGGCAGCGTCCAGGGCGAGTTCGAGGAGGTAGTGCTTGGTGTCGACGTACCAATAGACGGGCATCGCCGTCACATTCATCTCCGCGGCCGGCGCGCGCATGGAGATCCCGGTCAGACCCTCGGCATCCAGGAGGCGCACCGCGACCTCGGTGATCCGGTCGCGGTCCAGAGCGGGCGTACGGCCGCCGCCAAGCCCGCCCGCCTCCGCGCCCCTTGCCGTCCAGCGACACGCTGGGCCGCATCGGACGTGGAGTCCGCTCGGCTGCCCTCAGCATCGCCCGCTCTCCCCTGGCCTCTCGAATCGTTCCGCTACGACTCGTTGCGCTGAGGCTCGTTCCGGTGCGTCTCCCCAAGTGAGATGGCCCGGACCGGACAGCTGCGGGCCGCGTCCCGCACATGCGGATCGTCGGCTCCATCCTCCCGTCCCAAAAGCACCGCGCTGAACCCGTCGTCGTCCTGGGTGAAGACTTCCGGAGCGGTGAGTGCGCACAAGCCCGCTCCCACGCACCGGTCGCTGTCGATCTGGATCCGCATGATCGTGTTCTCTCCGTTCTCCCGCTGTCGCCCGAGGCGCGGCGCGAGGGTCATCATGCGAGCGCGCGGGCAATCGCCGCGCAGATCTCGGTCGCGTACTCCGCCTGGGACATCTCACGGTGCTTGCAGTGGATCTTGTGTTCCTCGATCCGACCACGCACGTACGGCGGCCACTGCGCGGCGAAGCCATGATCGTCGACCGTGGCGGTGAAGTACAACACGTCGCCGTCGAAGACCGGTGTGGTGAACTCGTCCAGGAGTTTGGTGTGCCGTACCGTGACGGCCGCCACGGTCTCGACGACGGACTGGTAGTCGCTCTCCCCGGCCGACCTGCCGAGGTAGTCGCGGACGAATGCCTGGGTGTTCGCGTCCTCGATGACGTCGGCCTCCTGGAAGTCGTTCTCGAGCCCGAGACCTCCGGCGGCGGCGCTGTCCAGCATGGCCAGCAGGCGCACTTCCTTGCCGCGCCGCCGCAGCTCGACGGCGATCGCATGGGCCAGGGTGCCGCCCCCGGACCAGCCGAACAGCAGATAGGGGCCCTCGGGCTGGAGCGCGGTGATGTGCTGGAGGTAGTGGGTCACCATGTCGTCGACGGATGTCGCGTGTGGCTGGGCCGGGTCGTACTCGCGTGCCTGGATCCCGTACATCTGCCGGTCCGGCAGGTGCTCGGCGAAACTCATGTACGCCCAGCACAGCCCGCTGCCCGGGTGGATCATCCAGAGTGGCGGCTGCCGGCCCTCCGTCCGGATCGGGAGCACCGCGGCGAACGGATCCTCGGGAGCGTCCGTGGCGGCGGTCCTCAGCTGCGCGGCGAGGCCGGCCACCGACGGGTACTGGAAGACCGTCCGCACCGGCAGCGACACTCCCAGCACGGCGGCCATGCGGTTGACCAGCCGGACCACCAGCAAAGAATGGCCGCCCAGCAGGAAGAAATCGTCCTCCACACCGACCCGTTCGACCCCGAGCACCTCGCCGAACAGGTCGACGAGCACTTGTTCCTCGCCGGCGCGCGGCGCCTGGTGGGCGTCGCCCGCGAAGTCCGGATCGGGCAGGGCGGCGCGATCCAGTTTCTGGTGCGAGGTCAGCGGCAACCGGTCCAGTATCACGATCGCCGACGGCACCATGTAGTGCGGCAGCCGGTCCGCCAGGTACTGGCGGAGTTCCCCGGACTTGGCGCCGCCCCCGACCACGTACGCCAGCAGGTGCGTGCCGAGGTCGCCGAGCTCCCTGGCGATCACCACGGCCTGGCCCACGGAAGGGTGATCCGCGAGCACGGCTTCCACCTCGCCCGGCTCGATCCGGTATCCGCGGACCTTCACCTGGTGGTCCGCGCGGCCACGGAACTCCAGAATCCCCCGGGTGTTCCACAGGCCGAGGTCGCCGGTCCGGTACATCCGCTCGCCCGGTTCCGCGAACGGGCACGCCACGAACCGGCCGGCGGTCAGCCCGGACCGGTTCACGTATCCGCGGGCGAGTCCGTCGCCCGCCATGTACAACTCGCCCACCACGCCCGGCGGAACGGGACGCAGCCGGTCGTCGAGGACGTAGACGCGCATGTTGTCCATCGGCAGGCCGACCGGCACATCGCCGCGGACCGGCCCGTGGCCGATCTCGTGGACCGTCGAGTTACAGGTGACCTCGGTCGGGCCGAAGGCGTTCACGAAGGTGGTGTCCGGGCACGCTGTCACCGCCCGGTCGACAGCGGCGGGCGAGAGCCGTTCGCCTCCGATCCACACCTCGCGCATGCGAGCGAGGCAGCCCGGATTCTGTTCGACCAGGTGATTGAAGACAGGAGTGATCAAGAGGGCCGTGGTGACGCCATGCCGGGCGACGAACGACTCGAATACCTCGGCGTCCAGGTCATCGGGCGGTGCGAGGACGACGCAGTCACCGCGCAGCAGCGTCGGCCACAACTCGTAGGTCATGGGGTCGAACGTGTGCCGGGTGCGCAGCAGGACCCGTTCGTTGCCCTCCCGGCGGCACCATGCGTCGACGGCGAACTGCACGACGCCCCGGTGCGAGATCGCTACGCCCTTCGGACGCCCCGTCGAGCCCGAGGTGTAGATCACGTAGGCCAGTTGGTCGCCGGAGACGACCCGGTCCGTCAGGTCAACGGGCGCGTCGGTGGCCGCAGCCAGTTCCCCGAACGGAACCCGTGGGCAGTCATTGCCGGCTGGTCGACGGCTGAACTCGTCGTCGCCCACGATGAGTTGGGGGCGAGCGTCATCGAGGACGAACGCCAGTCGGTCGGCCGGGTACTCAGGGTCGATGGGCAGATAGAGGCCACCCGCCCTCAGGACAGCCAGCAGCGTCACGACCATCTCCGGGGAACGCTGCAGGGCCACCCCCACCAGGGATTCGGTGGTGACGCCGCGCCGCGCCAGCTCCGCCGCGACCCGGTCGACCGCGGCGTCGAGTTCTTGGTATGTCAGGGAACCGGTGTCCCCGGTGACCGCGATCGCGTCCGGTGTGGCCTCGGACTGCCGTGCGAACAGCTCCGTGATCGTGTCCCCCGGCAGCTCCGCCGCCGTGTCGTTCAGCTCGTGTACGAAGCGCTCGAACTCACCGGGCTCGAACACGTCGACCGCGCTGAGCGGCATGGCAGGGTCCGGAACGACTTGTTCGAGGACGCTCACGAGGCGGTTGACGAGGTTGCGTACGGTGGCGCGGTCGAACAGATCGGTGTCGTACTCGGCAAGGCCGAGCGCACCCGAGCCGCGGGGGTCGGGGCCCAGGGAGAGGGCGAGGTCGAACTTGGCGGTGGTCACACGGGCGAAGGGCTCGACCTCGATCGCCAGGCCGGGCAGGGACAGCTCGGCCTTGGGGCTGTTCTGCCAGGCGAGGATGACCTGGAACAGCGGGTGGTGAGCCGCCGAGCGGCCGGGGTTGACCAGCTCGACGAGACGGTCGAAGGGGGCCTCCTGGTTGTCGTACGCGGCCAGCGCTTTCGCCCGGACCTGGTCGAGCACGGCCTCGAACGAGGGGTCGCCGCCCACGCCCACGCGCAGCACCCAGGTGTTGACGAAGAACCCGACCAGGTCGGTCATGGCCTCGTCGGTGCGGCCCGCGATCGGCGATCCGATCGTGATGTCGTCGCCACTGCCCATCCGGTGCAGCAGGGTTGTCAGCGCGGCCTGTAGCACCATCGAGACGGTCACTCTGCGTCGGCGCGCCAGTTCCTCGACGGCGGCCAGCAGATCCGGTCCGAGCTGGAAGTCGATCCTGTCCTCGCGGCGCTCTCCCGCCGCGGACCTCGGCCGGTCGAGCGGAAGCGGAAGCGGCTCGGGGGTCTCGGCCAACTCCTTTTGCCAGTAGTCGACTTCGGCGGCCATGACGCTGTCCGGATCTGACTCATCGCCGAGCAGTGCCCGCTGCCACAGGGCGTAGTCCGCGTACTGCACGGCCAGCGGCTTCCAGGCCGGTGCGCGGCCGTCCCGGCGGGCGGTATAGGCCGTGGTGAGGTCCCTGACGAGCGGAGCCGCCGAGCTGCCGTCGCTGGCGATGTGGTGGATGACCAGGGCGAGCACGTGGTCGTCCGGAGCGCGGCGGAACACCTTGGCGCGCAGCGGGATCTCGGTCGCCAGGTCGAAACGGTGCCCGGCTTCGGCGGTCAGTGCCTCCCCGAGGCCGGTCGGTGGGACGGTCTCGACCGGCACGTCCGGCGCGAGGCCGTCCGTGGGGACGATCTGCTGGTACGGGATGCCCTCGTCGTCCTCGACGATCAGCGTGCGCAGGCTCTCGTGCCGGTGGACCACGTCCCGCACGGCCGCCCGCAGCGCCGGTACATCCAGTTCGCCGCGCAGCCTCACCATGGTGGTCGTGTTGTAGCTGGTCGACGAGCCATCGAACCGGTGCAGGAACCACAGGCGCTGCTGGGCGAACGCCAGCGGCACCCGTTCGGGGCGTGTCTGGACGGTCAGGGGCGACCGTGCCGTCTTCCCCGCCGCCAGGCGCGCGGCCAGGGTGGCGACCGTGCTCGCCTCGAAGACGCTGCGGACGGGCGCCTCGACGCCGAGTTCGGCCCGGATGCATCCCACGAGGCGGGTCGCCAGGAGTGAGTGGCCGCCCAGCAGGAAGAAGTCGTCGTCCACGCCGACCTGGTCGAGGCCGAGCACCTCGGCGAACAGCCCGGCCAGGATCTCTTCGTAGGGTGTGCGGGGGGTCTGGCCATCGGCGGCCGTCGTGTACTCCGGTGCGGGCAGCGCCCGCCGGTCGAGCTTGCCGTTCGGCGTGAGCGGGATGCCGCCTATGGCCACCACCGCCGACGGCACCATGTACTCGGGCAGCCGTTCGCGCGTGTACCCGCGCAGGGCGGTGAGCAACTTGCCGGTTTCGCGCACCTGGGCCGGGTTGTTGGAGAGTGTCCGGCCCGGTGAGCCCTCGGGGAGGCAACCGCCGGTGAACACCGTGGCCGGGGCAGTCCCCTCAGGTAACACGATGGCGTCGAACTGATCGGCGGTGCGGGACCAGGTCACCAGCGCGCCCCACCCGCGGTCGGCGGCCCAGTCCCGCAGCGCGTGCGGGTCGACAACGGCGGGGCCGGGCGCGGGGGCGTTCGTCGCGCCCTCGCCCGCCATCCGGGCGTTGGGGATTCCCGCGATCCGCACGGCGGTCGCGTCGGGGAGGCCGACCCGTCGTTCCACCTCCGTGAGGTCCTCCACGTCGGAGCCCCACCGCAGGGTCGGCAGGTCGGCGAGCGGGACAACGTCCGCCGGGGTCTTGTGCAGGACCACTTCATAGCGGTGCCGGGTCAGCTCGTTGTGGGCGCCACCGGACTTCAGCCGGATGTCGACGGCGGCGCCCGCCCGCTCGCCCCACTGCGTGAACCACTCGGGGTCGAGCACCAGTTCCTTCTCCAGGAACACCGCGTGCTCCGTGGCCGCCCGCAGGACGCCGGGGGCGGCGCCCGGCCGTCGCGCGCGCTGCACGCCGTGGTGTAGCAGGCGCAGCGAACCGGCGTGCCGCACGTCGCCGACGATCACGCGGCCGCCCGAGGTGAGGAGGTCGAACGCCTGGCGCAGCACGCGGTCGAGGTAGGCGGCGTCCGGGAAGTACTGCACCAGCGAGTTGAGTACGACGGTGTCGAACGCCCCCGCGGGAAGGCCCGATACGTCGTCCGCGGCCTGGCAGCGCAGGTGGACCCGGTCCTGCCAGCCCGCCGCCGCGACCTGGCCGCGCAGCCGGTCAACGGCGACGTGGGAGAAGTCGGTGGCCCAGTACTCCTCGACGTGCGGAACAACGGGAGCCAGCAACAGCCCGGAGCCGACCCCCAGTTCGAGGACGCGCCGCGGTGTCCAGCACAGGACCCGCTCGACGGCGGCGTCCCGCCACTCCCGCATCTCGGTGCGGGCGATGGGCTTCCCGGTGTAGCTGGAGTTCCAGCCGGAGAAGTCCTCCCCGAACCCGGCTTCCGGAGCCGCGTACATCCCCTCGTACACCTGCTGCCACTCGTCGACATGCTCGGCGCCCGAGCCGCTCTCACCGAGCTCGGGCACCACATAGGCGACCAGGCGCTGATCACCGCTTTGGTCCTCGCGGGCCACCACGACCGCCTGCGCCACGGCCGGGTGGCCGGTCAGGACGGCCTCGATCTCACCCGGCTCGATCCGGAATCCGCGTACCTTCACCTGGCCGTCCGCCCGGCCGCGGAACGCCAACTCTCCCTCCGCGTTCCAGGTGACCAGATCGCCGGTGCGGTACATCCGTTCCCCCGGCTCGCCGAACGGGCAGGCCACGAACCGCTCCGCGGTCAACCCCGCCCGGCCCAGATACCCCCGGGCCAGGCCGGCGCCGGCGACGTACAGCTCCCCCACGACCCCAGGCGGGACCGGCCGCAGGCCGCCGTCGAGGACGAACGTCCGCATGTTGTCCATGGGGCGGCCGATCGGCACGTCCGTGACCGGCTGCCCCGGGGCGACTTCGTGGGCCGTGGCGAACACGGTCGTCTCGGTGGGGCCGTACCCGTCGACCATCCGCAGCCCGGGGCAGGCCGTACGTACACGTGACAGCGCGTCCGGGGAGACCACATCACCCCCGACCCACAGCTCGCGCAGCCCGCTGAAGCAGCCGGGGTCCTGGTCGGCGACGACCGAGAACAGGCCCGCGGTCAGCCACATCGCGGTGAGGTTGCGGTCGGTCACCACGGCAGCGAGCTCGGCCGCGTCCAGGTTCTGCGCGGGACTCACCACCACGCGACCGCCGCGCAGCAGAGGAACCCACAGTTCGAAGGTCGAGGCGTCGAAGGTGTGGGGCGAGTGCAGCAGCACGCGGTCGTGGGCGTCGCTCCACCGCCGGTCCAGAGCCAGGCCGACGACGTTGGCGTGGGTCACCGCGATGCCCTTGGGCACTCCGCTCGACCCCGAGGTGTACATGACGTAAGCGAGGCGGTCGGTGTGCCGCACGGCGGGCGGGACGTCGTCCACGGCAGCGGTCAGCTCGTCGATCCGCGCACAGGGCAGGCCGTTCGGCGGGGTGAACCCGCCGTCGGTGACCACGAGGGCCGGTGCCGCGTCGCGCAGCATGAACGCCACGCGCTCCGCCGGGTAGGCGACGTCGATCGGAAGATAGCCCGCGCCCGCCTTGAGTACCGCGAGGAGCGCGACCACCAGGTCCGTCGACCGGGGCATCGCGACCGCCACCAGGGTATCGGGGCCCACCCCTCTGCGTACGAGGTTGCGCGCGAGGGTGTCGGCGCGCCGGTCGAGCTCCCGGTAGGTGAGGGTCGTTCCCTCGGCCTCCACCGCGACGGCATCCGGAGTCGCCGCCGCCTGCTGGGCGAACAGGGCGTGGATCGGCCCGTCCGGCAGCGGGGCGCCGGTGTCGTTGCGCCCGCGGAGCAGCAGGTCCTGTTCCCCGGGCTCCAGGATGTCCACGGAGCCGATCCCGGCGCCGGGATGCGCTACCACCTGGCGCAGCACGGTCCGCAGGCGCGCGGCGAGCCGTTCGACGGTGCCCCGGTCGAACAGGTCGGTGGCGTACTCGATCGCGCCTGTGGCGCCCCGGCCCGCCGGGTCCGGGACGATGTTGAAGAACAGGTCGAACTTCGCCGAACGGGTCGCGACCGGCTCGGCGGTGACCGTGAGCCCCGGCATCTCCAGGTCGAGTCGGGCGTTGTTCTGCCACGCGAACATGACCTGGAAGAACGGGTGGTAGGCGAGCGAGCGGTCCGGATTGAGGAGTTCCACCAGGCGCTCGAAAGGGGCGTCCTGGTTGTCGTAGGCCGCTAGTGCCTTGTCCCGCACCTGCTGGAGCACGTCGTCGAACGTGGAGTCGCCGGACAGTGCGGCGCGCAGCACCCAGGTGTTGACGAAGAACCCGACCAGGTCGGTCAGCGCCTCGTCCGTGCGGCCCGCGATCGGCGATCCGACCGTGATGTCGTCACCGCCGCCCAGACGGTGCAACAGGACGGCCAAGGCCGTCTGCAGCACCATGGACACGGTGCTTCCGCGGCTGTGGGCAAGTTCCTCCACCGCGGTGAGCAACACCGGGTCGAGGTCGAACTCCACCACGTCACCGCGGTAGCTGGCCGTCGTGGGCCGCGGGCGGTCCAGCGGCAGCGGCAGCGGTTGCGGCAGGTCGGCCAGCTCGCGCCGCCAGTACGCCACCTGCCGGGCCAGCAGGCTGTTCTCCGAAGACGCGTCGCCGAGCAGCTCCTGCTGCCACAGGGTGTAGTCGACGTAGCGGACGGGGAGCGGCGACCAGTCCGGTGCGTGCCCGTTCAGCCGGGCTTCGTAGGCGAGAGCGAGATCGCGGGTGAACGGCACTGACGAACCGCCGTCGGCCGCGATGTGGTGGACCACCAGGACCAGGACGTGCTCCGCCGCCGAGCACCGCAGGATCTGTGCGCGCACGGGGATCTCAACATAGAGGTCGAACGGATATGCGATGGCCTGCGCGACCGTGGCCGCCACATCTGCCTCGCTCACGGGCACCAGCGGCACGTCCAGCACCGTCTCGTCCGCCGACAGCACCCGTTGGACGGGGGAATCGGCGTCGTCGACGATGAGCGTCCGGAGACTGTCGTGCCGCAGCACGACGTCCCTGAGGGCCGCGCGGAGCGCCTCGACGTCCAGCTCGCCGTCCAGCCTGAGCACCGCGGGGATGTTGTACGTCGGCGACGGGCCGGTGAACTGGTAGAGGAACCACAGCCGACGCTGGGCAAAGGACAGCGGAACCATGTGTCACTCCTCGGTCATCTTGCGCAGGCGGGGTCGGGCGGAGGCGGCCAGATCGGCCCACCGGCTGCTGAGCCCGGCGACCGTCGGATGCCCGAACAGCGTCCTGATCGGCACGTCCACGCCCAGCTCGGTACGGATACGGCCGATCAGGCGCGTGGCAAGCAGTGAGTGACCGCCGACCTCGAAGAAGTTGTCGTCGACTCCGACCTGCTCCAGGCCCAGGGCTTCGGCGAACAGGGGGCACAGCGCCTCTTCTTGCGGTGTGCGCGGCGGGCGCCCGGTGGCGGCGCGCGCGTAGTCGGGCGCCGGCAGCGCACGCCGGTCAACCTTGCCGTTGGGGGTCAGGGGGATCTCGGACAGGGCGACCACGGTCGCCGGCACCATGTAGTCCGGCAGCCGCGCCGCGACGTGCCCGCGCAACGCGGCGAGCGCCGTCCCGCTGCCGCGCGCCCCGGGCCCGTCTCCGGCGCCGTCCCCGTCCCGCAGCACCACGTAGCCCACGAGACGGCGGTCGCCGGGGCCTTCCTCCCTGGCGGTCACCACGGCCCGCGCCACCTCGGGGTGCGACAGCAGCGCCGCTTCGACCTCGCCGAGTTCGATGCGGTAGCCACGGACCTTCACCTGGAAGTCGGCTCGGCCGAGGTACTCCAGCACTCCGTCCGAGCGCCAGCGCACGAGGTCGCCGGTGCGGTACATACGCGCGCCCGCGGTGAACGGGTCGGCCACGAACCGGCTCGCGGTCAGCCCCGGCCTGCCGACGTAGCCGCGGGCCAGGCCCTCGCCCGCGATGTGGAGCTCGCCCACGACGCCGGGCGGCACCGGACGGAGGTCCTCGTTCAGCACGTAGACCCGCGTGTTGGCGATCGGTCGGCCGATCGGTGGCGCCGCGTCGCATGCGGTGACCGGCGACGTGGTGGACCAGATGGCCGTTTCGGTGGGCCCGTAGAGATTGGTGACCTGGTCCGCGGACCGGCCGAGGGCCTCGGCCAGGTCGGCCGGAAACGCCTCTCCGCCCACCAACGCCCGGATTCCGTGAAGCATTTCGGGGTCGTGGCTGATCAGCATCTGCCACAGCGACGGCGTGCCCTGAACCACCGTGACCCGGTGGCGCCAAATCAGGTCGGCCAGCGCGGCGGGCTGGGCGAGGTCCTCCCGTGCCGCCATCACCACGCCGCTGCCGGACAGCAAGGGCAGGAACACTTCCAGTGCCGCGATGTCGAACGCCAGGGTCGTGACCGCAAGCAGCCGGTCGTGCGGCCGCAGCGCGAATTGCTCCCCCATCGCCGTCAGGAAGTTGACGAGGGAGGCGTGCGACACCGCGACGCCCTTGGGTGTCCCGGTCGAGCCCGATGTGTAGATGACGTAGGCCAGTTCCGCCATCGAGGCGCGCCCGGCGTCCGGTGCCACGTCCGGGTACCGCGAAAAGTCCTGGGCCAGGGTCTCGGTGTCGACTACCAGGACCGGGTCCGCGTCGCGCAGCACGAAGTCGGTGCGGGCCGCGGGATGGTCCGGGTCGACGGGGACGTAGGCGCCGCCTGCCTTCAGCACCGCGAGGACCGCCACCACCAGGTCCGCCGACCGTGGCACCGCCAGCGCCACCCGCCGCTCGGGGCCGACGCCCCGCTCCACGAGCCAGTGCGCGACCCGGTTGGCCCGGCTGTCCAGCTCCTGGTACGTGAGCGTGACCTCGCCGGACATCACGGCGATGGCGTCCGGGGTGGCGCGGGCCCGGCGTGCGAACAGCTCCGGGACGGTCTCGGGCGGCATCGGCCGTACGGTGGCGTTGTACTCGTGCAGGAGCAGGTCACGTTCGGCCGGGTCCAGTGCCTGCACGGACCCGATCGGTGCGTCGGGGTCGGCCGCGAAGCGCGTCAATAGGCGGGCGAGCCGGGCGGCGATGTCGCGCGCCTGGTCCCCGTCGACGAGGTCGGGCCGGTACTGCAGGCCCACCCGCAGATGCGGGGAGGCGTCGGCGGCGACGATCAGGGGATAGTGCGTGCCGGTCGAGGACCGGATGCCGGTGATGGCGATGCCCGCGGCCGTGTTGGCCTCGGTGAGGCCCGCCCGGTCGATCGGATAGGACTCGAACAGCACGAGGGTGTCGAACAGGGTTCCCAGTCCAGTCTGTTGCTGGATCTCAGGCAGTCCGCAGTGGTGGTGGTCCATCAAGACGCCCTGCCGGTCGTGCAGACCGGCGAGCAGGTCGGCGAGGGTGTCCGCGGGCGAGTACCGCACGCGCACGGGCAAGGTGTTGACGAACAGCCCGACCATCTCGTCGACGTCGCCGACCGCGGGTGGCCGCCCGGAGACCGTGGCGCCGAACACGACGTCCCGGCGGCCGGTCAGCATCCCCAGCAGAACCGCCCACGCCCCCTGGACGAGGGTGCTCATCGTGACGCCGAGTTCGGCCGCCCGTCGGGACAGCTCACGGGCAACCCCCGGCGGCACGGGCACCTCGAGCTGGGCGAGCGCCCCCTCGGCCGCTTGCCTGTCGGCGCCCGGGACGAGCATCGTCGGCTCTTCAAGCCCTTCGAGTTCACGCGCCCAGGCCCGGAGCGACTGTGCCCGGTCCCGTGCGGACAGCCACGTCAGGAAGTCGGCGTAGCCGCGCGCCCTCGGCAGCTTGGCGGCGTCGCCGCCGGATCCGTACAGCCGCAGCAGGTCCTTCATCAGGACCGGCAGGGACCAGCCGTCGAACAGCGCGTGGTGGGCGGTGAGGACGAGTTCGGCGCGGTCGGCGCCGGTACGTACCAGGGTCATCCGCAGCAGCGGCGGCACGTCGGGCTCGAAGTGGGCCGCGTGGTCCTCGGCCAGCAGCCGCTCGAGTTCGTCCACCGTCTGCGGCGTTTCGCCCGCCGACTGCAGCGCTTCTCCCACCGTCCCAGGTATACGGAGGTCGTACTCGCGCCAGGGCAGTTCCACCCGGTCCAGCACGAGCTGGACCTGTTGTCCACGGGAGTCGGTAACGAACGCGGTGCGCAGGTTCGCGTGCCGGTCGAGCAAGGCCTGCCCGGCGGCCCGCATGCGCGCCGGGTCCACAGCTCCGTCCAGGTGGAGCACCAATTGGACGTGGTAAGCGTCGAATGAAGCACCGGCGAGCAGACTGTGGTACAGAAGGCCGGACTGCATCGGGGTGGCCGGCCAGACGTCCGCGAGCGCCGGGTAGCGCCGTTCCCACAGCTCGATGTCCTGCTGGCTCACCCTGACCAGTGGGAGGTCGGAGGGGGTGAGGCCGCCCGCGTCCGGGCCGCTGACATGGCGGGCCAGTCCATCGAGTGCGGCGGTCCACAGATCGGCCAACTCTCGCACCTCGGACGGGGACAGCACACCGGTGGGGAAGCTGAACACCGCGGAGAGCCGGGGCTCCTCGCCGGTGACCGCGGCGGAGATGTCCAGTGCGGCCATCGCGGGCAGGTCGTCGTCCGGGGCAGGCGCGTCGACCGTGGTGATCGCGGTCCAGCCCTCGTCGCGTCCGGGCATGTCGGCAGTGGTGAACTGGCCGAGGTAGTTGAAGGTGATCTGCCCGTGCGGCAGATCCGCCAGCTCACCACGAGTCCGCGGATTCAGGAAACGCAACAGGCCATAACCGATCCCCTTGTCCGGAACGGCCGCCAACTGCTCCTTGACCGACTTCACCAACCCGCCAACCGCACCCCCACCGGAGAACACATCACCCAGATTCACCCCGGCCACATCCACACGGACCGGGAACATACTCGTGAACCAACCCACCGACCGCGACAGATCCGCCCCCGCAATCACCTCCTCCTGACGGCCATGCCCCTCCATACGGAGCACCACCGATCCCTCATCACCACCACGCCAGGACCGCACCGCCACCGCCAACGCAGCCACCAGACCATCCACCGCACCACACCGATACGCAGCCGGCAGCCCCCTCAACAACACCCCCGTCACCCCAGCCGACAACTCCACCCGCACACGGTCCACCGACGCCATCACATCCACCGCCGGATCCAGCACCCGCGAACCCACCAACGGATCAGACCCCGCCAACACCCCCCTCCACCACGCCACTTCCTCCACCCGCCCCGGACTCGACGCCTCCTCCATCAACGCATGCGACCACCGCCGCACCGACGTCGAACCCACCGGCAAAACCGGCACACCCCCACCCCGCACCCCACGCCACGCAGCCGCCAAATCCCCCAACAACACCCGCCACGACACCCCATCCACCACCAAGTGATGCAACACCAGGAGGAGTTGGCCGGGGCCGATCTCCGGTCGCAGCCAGACGCACTGGCCCATCACGCCTGCGGCCGGGGCGAGCCGTGCGGCGGCGGCGTCCAGTTCGTCCTCGACCCGTCGCTCCCACTCATCCGCCCGGACCCCGTCCACGACGCGAATCCACGCCGTGGCGTCCACCGTTCCGGGTTCGCCGACGGTCAGGCCGGGCTCGGGCGAGGACAGGAGTGTGGAGCGCAGCGCATCGTGCCGGTCGATCACGGCGGCCAGGGTCGCGGCCAGGCCGTGCTCGGTCATCCCCTCGGGGAGTTCGAGGACCATCGACATGGCGTACCGGTCGTGGCCGCCGCCCAGTTCGAGCAGGTATCGGGCCATGGGCATCAGCGGCATCCAGCCCGCGCCGCCCCCGGGCAGCTCCGCAAGGACCGGGGTGTTGCCGTCCTCGCCCGTCGGCCGTGCGACGCGGGCGAGTTCGGCCACTGTCCGGCATTCGAAAATCTGGCGCGGGGCGACGGACAGCCCCAGCGCCTTCGCCCGGGCGACCACCTGGATGGAACGGATGCTGTCCCCGCCGATGGCGAAGAAGTCGTCGTCCACACCGACGCGGTCGAGCCCGAGCACCTCGGCGTAGACCCCCGCGAGGACCTGCTCCGCCACCGCCCCGGGGGCCCGGTAGGTGCCGCCGGTCGCCTCTGGCTCGGGCAGCGCGGCGCGGTCCAGCTTGCCGTTCGCGTTCAACGGGAGCCGGTCGAGGACGACGAACGCGGACGGCACCATGTAGTCGGGCAGCCGGGCCGCGAGGTGGCCGCGCAGCTCCGTGACCGACATCCCCGCCGTCAGGTCGACGTCCTCCAGGGCGCCCGGGTCCACCGGCACCACGTAGGCGACCAACCGCTTGCCGCCGCTGGCGTCGTCCCGCGCGACCACCGCGCTCTGGGCCACCCCGGGGTGCCCGGTGAGTGCGGCCTCGATCTCGCCCGGTTCGATACGGAACCCGCGCACCTTCACCTGCGCGTCGGCACGTCCGACGCACTCGACCTGTCCGTCTGGGTTGAGCCGCGCCAGGTCGCCGGTGCGGTACATCCTCGAGCCCGGCGGGCCGAACGGATCCGGCACGAACCGCTCGGCGGTGAGACCGGGGCGGCCAAGGTAGCCGCGGCCGATGAGGCCGCCGACGTAGAGTTCGCCGCCCACGCCCGGCGGGGCCGGGGCGAGTCCGGGGCCCAGCACGTACATCCGCATGTTGGCCAGGGGCTTGCCGACCGGCACCACGCCCGCGTCGGGCAGTCCGTCGGTGCCGGTCACCTCGAAGGCACTGGCGTAGAAGGACTCGCTCTGCCCGTACGCGTTGATCAGCCGTGCGCCGGGCAGTGCCTCGCGAACCTGCCGTGCCAGCACGGTCGTCAGCGCTTCTCCGGCGAGGACCACCGCGTCGACGCCGACGCGGCCGGTGAGGTCGTCCGCCAGCCCGGCGGCCACCGACGGCACGGTGCTCAGCACTCCGGCAGTCCAGGTGTCCCGTTCGCCGAGGACGAGGGCGTCCCGCACCAGCTCCACGGTCCCGCCCGCACACAGCGTGGTGAACAGCTCGAACAGCGACACATCGAAGTTGATCGAGGTTCCGGCGACCAGGTGTGTGCGCCGGGTCACCCCCACCGTGCCGATCAGCGCGAGCACGCCGTTGGTGAGTGCCTCGTGGGTGATGCCTACGCCCTTGGGAGTGCCAGTGGTCCCGGAGGTGTACATCAGGTAGGCCAGGTTGTCCGGCCGTGCGCCGGGCAGGGCCTGGTCCGGCACGTCGTGCGGCCGGTCGAGCGGCAGCCCGTCGAGCAGCAGCCGGGGCAGGCCGTCGAGCGGCAGCCCGGCCTCCGTGGCGGCGTCGGTCAGGACCAGGTGCGGTCGGGCGTCGGCCAGTACGTGCCCCAGGCGCCGGCTGGGGTGAGCCGGGTCGACGGGCAGATGGACACCGCCTGACATCAGCACAGCCAGGACCGCCACCACCAGGTCCGTGGTCCTGGGCAGCGCGACGGCCACCAGCGCCTCGGGGCCCACCCCGCGCTCGGCCAGTTCCGCGGCGAGCCGGACCGCCCGGGTCCTCAGCTGTCGGTAGGTCAGTTCCGTGTCCCCGCACACCAACGCGGTCGCGTCCGGTGTCCGCTCGGCCTGCCGCACGAACAGGTCGGTGACCGTCAGGGCGGGCAGTGGTGCCTCGGTGTCCTGGAGCGTGCGGACCAGTTGCGCCCGCTCGCCGTCGTTCAGGACGTCGACGGAGCCGATGCGCGTCTGCGGCTCCGCGACGACCCGGCGCAGCGCCCTGACGAAGCGGTCACCGATCGCCTCGACACTCTCCCGGTCGAACAGGTCGCCAGCGAACTCGATGGCTCCGGCCGCGCCTCCTTGGGAGTCGGGGGCGAGGTTGACCAGCAGGTCGAACTTGGCGGTGAGCGCCGGCACCTGCTCGACGGCCACGCGCAGGCCGGGCAGGTCGAGTTCCAGCGGGTCCGTGTTCTGCCAGGCGAACATGACCTGGAACAGCGGGTGGTACGCGGTGGACCGGTCCGGATTGAGCAGCTCCACCAGCCGCTCGAAGGGCGCGTCCTGGTTGTCGTAGGCCGCCAGCGCCTTCCCCCGCACCTGCTCCAGGACCCGGGCGAACGAAGGGTTGCCGGACAGATCGGCGCGCAGCACCCAGGTGTTGACGAAGAACCCCACCATGTCGGTCAGCGCCTCGTCCGTGCGGCCCGCAATCGGCGAGCCGATGGTGATGTCGTCGCCCGCGCCCAGCTGGTGCAGCAGCACGGCCAGCGCCGCTTCGAGGACCATCGCGGTGGTCGCCCTGCAAGAGCGCGCCAGCTCGTCGACCTCCGCCATGAGGTCTGTGTCGATCGCGAAGTCGACGCGGTCACCGCGATGGCTCGCCACTGGGGGCCTGGGCCGGTCGGTTGGCAGGGCCAGGGGCGCCGGGACGCCGCCAAGTTCCGCACGCCAGTGGCCGACCTGTTCGGCCAGCAGGCCGCCTGGGTCGCTCTCCTCACCGAGCAGGTTGGCGTGCCAGAGCGCGTAGTCGGCGTACTGCACCGGCAGGTCCGGCCAGTGCGGTGCCGTGCCGCCGCACCGGGCCGCATAGGCGACGGACAAATCCCGGGTCAGCGGTGCGGCGGACCCTCCGTCGGCGGCGATGTGGTGGACCACGAGGACGAGCACGTGCTCGTCCGGTGCGAGGCTCAGCAGCCGGGTCCGCAGGGGCAGTTCGGAGTACAGGTCGAACTCGTGCGCTGCGGACTCGGCGATCAGACCGGGCACTTCGTCCTCAGTCACCGGCAGGACCGGGACGTCCGGCATCACCTGCGCGGCGGGGAGCACGTGTTGGTACGCGGTTCCGGTCCCGTCCTCGGCGATCAGCGTGCGCAGGCTCTCGTGCCGCACCAGCACGTCCACGACCGCCGCGCCGAGCGCGGGCACGTCGAGCACGCCGTGCAGGCGGACGGCGAGCGGCAGGTTGTAGGTGGTGGACGGCCCCTCGAAGCGGTCGATGAACCACATGCGGCGCTGGGCGTAGGACAGCGGGACGCGGTCGGGGCGCGGGGCGCGGGTCAGCGCGGGCCGGACCCGTGTGCGTTCCCGTAGCCGTGCGGCCAGCCGGGTGACCGTCGGCGTCTCGAGCACGGCGCGGATCGGTATCTCCACGCCCAGTTCGGCGCGGATCCGGCCGACGAGGCGGGTGGCCAACAGGGAGTGCCCGCCCAGCGCGAAGAAGTCGTCGTCTACGCCGACACGCTCGAGCCCGAGTACGTCGGCGAACAACCGCGCCAGGGCGTCCTCGCCCGTGGTGCGCGGCGCGCGGTAGGCGGTGCCGGTGAACTCCGGCTCCGGGAGGGCGCGTCGGTCGAGCTTGCCGCTGGGCGTCAGCGGGAAGCGGTCGACCAGCACGACGGCCGCGGGCACCATGTACGACGGCAGCCGGGTCTCGGCAAAGGCGCGCACCTCCTCCTCCGCTGCCGGGCCGCTGGGCGTCACGTAGGCCACGAGACGTCGTTCGGTCCCGGTGTCCCCGACGACGACCACTACCTGGCCCACCGCGGGGTGCTCGGCCAGAGCCGCCTCTACCTCGGCGGGCTCGATCCGGTACCCGCGGATCTTCACCTGTGCGTCGGCCCGCCCGGTGTACTCCAGGTCACCGTCGGCGTTGCGCCGCCCGAGATCGCCGGTGCGGTACATCCGGGAGCCGGGAGGTCCAAACGGGTCGGGCACGAACCGCTCGGCGGTCAGCCCTGGCCGGCCGAGGTACCCCCGGCCCACGCAGGCGCCGGCGACGTACAGTTCGCCCGGCACGCCCGCGGGCACGGGCCGCAGTCCCGGGCCGAGCACGTACACCCGTACGTTGTCCAGCGGGGTGCCGATCGGCACGGCCGCGTCGGCCGGCAGGTCCCGTTCTTCGGGCAGCGTGAACGCGGTGGCGTAGAACGTCTCGCTCTGTCCGTAGGCGTTGACGACGCGGGCGCCAGGCAGCGTCTGCCGGACCCGGTCGGCGAGCCCGGCGGACAGCGCCTCACCGGCGAACACCACGGCGTCCGCAGTGACCCGTCCGGCCAGCCGTTCGGCGAGCTCACCGAACGCGGAGGGCACCGTGCTGAGCACGCCGCCGTCCCAGCCCTCCCGCTCTCCCAGCACCAACACGTCGCGGACGACTTCCACGGTGCCGCCGGTGCTCAGCGTGGTGAACATCTCGAACACCGACACGTCGAAGGAGATCGACGTACTGGCCAGCGTCCGCCGCCCCGGCGGCACGTCCAAGCGGTCCACCAGGCCCGCCACGCCGTTGACCACGTTGCCGTGCAGGATCGTGACGCCCTTGGGCGTGCCGCTGGACCCCGAGGTGTACATCAGGTAGGCGGCGTTGTCCGGGCGCGCCCGTCGTCCCGGGTCGGTGTCCGTCGGCGTGGTGATCGCGTCGAGGAGGAGCCGGGGGATGTCGGGACACGGCAGTTCCGCCGCGGTCGCGTCGTCGGTGAGGATCAGCAGGGGCCGGGCGTCAGACAGCACGTGGTCGAGCCTGGTTCCGGGGAAACCCGGATCGACGGGAAGGTAGGCCGCTCCGGACTTGAGGACGCCGAGGATCACCGCCACCAACCGGGCGGACCGCGGCAGCGCCACGGCGATCACGGACTCCGGTCCCGCGCCGCGGGCGATGAGCGCGTGCGCCAACTGGTTGGCCCTGACCTCGAGTTCGTGGTAGGTCATCGAGCTGTGCTCGTCGGTGACGGCCACCGCATCGGGCGTGCGGGCTGACTGTCGTGCGATCAGCTCGGGCACGGTGAGTCCGGTCGGCGGCACGGCGGTGTCGTTGTGCGTGTACAGCATCCGGTCGTGCTCGCCGGGCAGCAGCAGGTCCAGCTCGGCCAGCCGGGTGCCGGGCTCACCGGCGAGCAGACGCAGCACGTGCGCGAGCCGCATCGCGAGCTCGTCCGCCAACGCGGGGCTCAGAGACTGTCGTTGATACTGCAGCGTGACGCGCAGGTGCGGGTCAGCTGAGGCGAGCACGGTGAGCGGGTAGTGGGTGACCGTGAACGGGCGGATGCCCGTGATCTCCACGCCTGCCGCGGTGTTGGCCTCGCTGATCCCCGCCCGGTCGACCGGGTAGGACTCGTAGGCGACGAGGGTGTCGAACAGCACGTCGAGGCCGGTCAGCCCGTGCAACTCCGTGAGCCCGTGGTGGTGGTGTTCGAGCAGCGCGGCCTGCCGCTGCTGCAATCCCCTCAGCAGGTCGGCGACGGTGTCCGCCGGGCTGAACCGCACGCGCGTCGGCACCGTGTTGACGAACAGGCCGACCATCGTGTCCACTCCGGCGACGGCGGGCGGGCGGCCGGAGACCGTGGCGCCGAACACGACGTCCTGCCGCCCGGTGAGCTGGGCGATCAGCAGGCCCCAGGCGCTCTGGAGCATGGTGTTGACGGTGACGCCGAGTTCGGCCGCGCGCCGGGTCAAGAGCATCGAGTCCGCGGCGGACAGCGGTATTCCGAGCCTCCCGATCCCGGCGGCGTCGTGGCCGCAGGCGCCCCCGGGCCCGGTCAGTGCGGGGGCGAGCAGGGTGGGTTCCTCGACGCCGTCGAGTTCGTCGGCCCAGACCCGTGCCGAGGCCGCCTGGTCCCGTGTGGCCAGCCACTCCAGGAACAGCCGGAAGTCGCGCGGCCCGGGCAGTCCGGCCGGGGCGCCCGCAGTGGTGTAGAGCCGCAGCAGCTCGGTCATCAGGACCGGCAGGGACCAGCCGTCGAACAGCAGGTGGTGCGAGGTGAGGACGAGTTCGGCGCGGTCGGCGCCGGTACGTACCAGGGTCATCCGCAGCAGCGGCGGGCTGTCCAGCGCGAAGTGCTCGTCCAGGTCCTCGGCGAGGAACCGGTCGACAGCACGGGGGACTTCGTCGTCGGGCAGGTCCCTCAGATCGATCTCTCGCCAGGGCAGGCTCACGCCCTCTACGACCAGTTGCACCGGCTCCCCGTCGTCCGCAGTCACGAACGCGGTTCGCAGGCTGGTGTGCCGCTCGATCAGCGCCTGTCCCGCGGCCCGCATGCGGTCCGCGTCCACGTGTCCGCGCAGGTGGAAGGCCAGCTGGATCTGGTAGGCGTCGAAGGAGGTGTCGGCCAGCGTGGCGTGGAACAGCAGTCCCGCCTGGAGCGGCGTCAGCGACCAGGCGTCGACGAGCCGGGGGAAGCGGGCCTCCCAGCGGTCGATCTCCTGCTGGCTCACCCTGACCAGTGGGAGGTCGGAGGGGGTGAGGCCGCCCGCGTCCCGGCCGCTGACATGGCGGGCCAGTCCATCGAGTGCGGCGGTCCACAGATCGGCCAACTCCCGCACCTCGGCCTGGGACAGCACGCCGGTGGGGAAGCTGAACACCGCGGAGAGCCGGGGCTCCTCGCCGGTGACCGCGGCGGAGATGTCCAGTGCGGCCATCGCGGGCAGGTCCGCGGGCGGAGGCGCCTGCAGGCCACCCCCCTCGGGGGCCGGGACCCATCCGTCACGCGTTGGGTCGGTACGGCCGTCGGCCAGCAGGTCTCCGAGGTAGTTGAAGGTGATCTGCCCGTGCGGCAGATCCGCCAGCTCACCACGAGTCCGCGGATTCAGGAAACGCAACAGGCCATAACCGATCCCCTTGTCCGGAACGGCCGCCAACTGCTCCTTGACCGACTTCACCAACCCGCCAACCGCACCCCCACCGGAGAACACATCACCCAGATTCACCCCGGCCACATCCACACGGACCGGGAACATACTCGTGAACCAACCCACCGACCGCGACAGATCCGCCCCCGCAATCACCTCCTCCTGACGGCCATGCCCCTCCATACGGAGCACCACCGATCCCTCATCACCACCACGCCAGGACCGCACCGCCACCGCCAACGCAGCCACCAGACCATCCACCGCACCACACCGATACGCAGCCGGCAGCCCCCTCAACAACACCCCCGTCACCCCAGCCGACAACTCCACCCGCACACGGTCCACCGACGCCATCACATCCACCGCCGGATCCAGCACCCGCGAACCCACCAACGGATCAGACCCCGCCAACACCCCCCTCCACCACGCCACTTCCTCCACCCGCCCCGGACTCGACGCCTCCTCCATCAACGCATGCGACCACCGCCGCACCGACGTCGAACCCACCGGCAAAACCGGCACACCCCCACCCCGCACCCCACGCCACGCAGCCGCCAAATCCCCCAACAACACCCGCCACGACACCCCATCCACCACCAAGTGATGCAACACCACCACCAGGCGTCCGACGCCGGGGAACCACACCATCCGTGCCATCACGCCCGCGGCCGGGTCGAGTTCCGCCGCGGCGGCCCTGGCTTCCTCATCCAGGCGCCGCTGCCAGCCCTCCCCGGTCGTCTCTCCGGCCCACTCGGCGCGCCGGATCAGGCCGGCCGTGGACAAGGGCTCGCCGGCCACCAGACCAGGCTCGGGTTCCACCACCAGGCGGGAACGCAGGACGGTGTGGTGGTCGAGGACCGCCGTTACGGTCGCGGTCAGCCCGGCCTCGCCCAGGTCGGGCGGCAGCGTGAGAACCATGCTCTGCGCGAAGGCCGCGCAGCTCCCGCCGAGACCGAGGACGTACTGGGCGATCGGCGACAGCGGCATCCATCCGGTGGCACCGCCCTCGAGTTCGGCCAACGCGGTGTCCCGGTCGCCCGTGGCCGTGTCAGCGGCCACGGCGAGGCGGGCGACGGTCCGGTGCTCGAACACCTGCCTGGGGTCGATCCCGATTCCGGCCGCGCGTGCGCGTACCGCTACCTGGATGGACCGGATGCTCTCGCCACCCGCGGCAAAGAAGTCGTCGTCCACGCCGACCCGGTCGAGGCCGAGCACCTCGGCGTAGATCGCGGCCAGGACCTCCTCGACCGCCGACTCGGGCCCCCGGTACGACCCGGGGGCCGCGTCCGGCTCGGGCAGCGCGGCGCGGTCCACCTCGCCCGCAGGGGTCACCGGCAGCCGGTCGAGGACAACGATCGTGGCGGGCACCATGGGCTCCGGCAGGCGGCGCGCCACGAAGGCCCGGAGGTCCGCGACCGAGATGCCCGCCGTCAGGTCCACGTCGGCGTCCCCGGCCGTCCGAGCCGCAGCCACATAGGCCACCAGCTGCCGACCGTCGGCGTGGTCATCCTTGGTCAGAACGGCGGCACGCGCAACGCCCGGGTAGGACACCAACGCCGCCTCCACCTCGGCTGGTTCGACCAGGAGGCCCTCCACCCGCACCCGCGTGCCGATGGTGTCGACGAACTCCAGTGCCCCAGCCGCGGTACGCCGCGCCAAGTCACCGGTGCGGTACATCCTCGAGCCCGGCGGCCCGAACGGATCCGGCACGAACCGCTCGGCGGTGACGCCGGGACGGCCCTGGTAGCCGCGCGCGACGCCGGCCCCGGCGAGGTACACCTCCCCCACCGCGCCCTGCGGCAGCGGCATCAGCCCGGGGCCGAGGAGGCGCACGCGATCGGCGCCGGACGGCTCGTGCGCCGCCGCCGTGCACAGGGCCGACTCGGTGTAGCCGTACATGGCGACCACCGCGGGGGCGCCGGGCAGCCACGCGGACCACGCGTCGAGCCGTTCGGGCTCGGGCCCCTCACCGACCAGGAACACGGTGCGGGACCGTGCGCCGAGCCGGTATTCGGTGCCGTTCCTCGCCAGGGCGTCCGGCTCGCCGTACGCGGCCGGTTCGAGGGCGAGCACGGTGGTGTCGTCGGAGCCGACAAGGCTCTTGAGCGCCTCGGGAGAGTGCCGCACCTCCTCGGGGACGACCCTCGCGGCACCGCCGTGCAGCAGGGCACCGCACAGTTCCCACACCGCGACATCCGAGGCGGGCGAGTGGTGCCAGGCCCAGACGTCGTCCCGGCCGAGACCGCCGTCCGCGCCGGTGGCGGTGATCGACGACAGCAGGTTGCGATGTGTCAGGCCCACCCCGTGCGGGCGCCCATCGCGCCCCGACACGAACAGCAGGAAGGCCAGGCCGTCGGGGTGGGACAGATCCTGGCCGGGCGCCTCCTGTCGCGCGCCCTCACCCCCGTCCTCGTCGCGCGGGAGGCAGAGGCGCGGGATATCGGCGTCGGACAGCAGCCCGGCGTGCGCCTCGTCGGTCACCAGCAACCGCGGGTCCGCTTCGGACAGGAGGAGCCCGATACGGTCCGCGGGATGGGCGGGGTCGACCGGCAAGCAGGCCCCGCCGGCCTTGAGGACCGCCAGCGCGGCCACGGCCCACTCCGGCGAGCGCGGCAGGGCGATCGCCACCACGGTCTCCGGGCCGACGCCACGGCGGGTGAGCTCGCGGGCCAAGCGGTCGGCACGGTCGTTCAGTTCGCGGTAGGTCAGCTCGTCCTTGCCCTGGACGACCGCAGGGATGTCCGGTGCCTCGGCGGCGCGCCGGACGAACTCCCGCGACAGGGTGGTCCGGGGTACGGCCGGGACGTCGCGGGGCCCGTCGGTGCATTCAGCGGGTGTGCGTACCTCCACGGCGGCCACCGGCAGGGCCGGGTCGGCAACGACCTGCCGCAGCACCCGGACGTACCGGTCCGCGATCAGCTCGACGCTCGACCGGTCGAAGAGGTCGGTGGCGTACTCGATGCCGCCGCGCAGCCCCCGCCCTCGGGCGTCCGGCCCCATGTTGAACAGCAGGTCGAACTTGGCGGTGCCGGTGGAGGCGAAGGTCCACTCCGCGTGCACCCCCGCCAGGTCGAACCCGGGCAGCACGTCCTGCCAGGCGAACATCACCTGGAACAGCGGGTGGTGGCCGAGCGAACGCTCGGGGTTGACCATCTCGACGAGCCGGTCGAACGGGGCGTCCTGGTGGTCGTAGGCGGCCAGCGCCTTTACCCCGACCTGTTCGAGCACCCGCTCGAACGACTGGTGCGCGGAGAGCTGTACGCGCAGGACCCAGGTGTTGACGAAGAAGCCGACCAGATCCGCGAGGGCCTCATCGGTGCGGCCCGCGATCGGCGAACCGATGGCCAGGTCGTCCCCGCAGCCCACCTGGTGGAGCAGTACGGCGAGCGCCGCCTGGAGCACGATGGAAGGGGTGACGCCCCGCTCGCGCGCCAACTGCTCTATGTCTGCGAGCAGTTCCGGTTCGACACCGAAGTCGACGAGCCCGCCACGGTGACTGGCCATCGGTGGGCGCGGACGGTCGGTCGGCAGCCGCATCGGCTGCGGCACGCCCGCGAGTTCGCCGCGCCAGTGATCCAGCTGGCGGGCCAGCAGCCCGTCTCCGTCAGGCCCGTCCGACAGCAGCTGCCGTTGCCAGAGCGTGTAGTCGGCGTACTGCACCGGCAGTTGTGGCCAGCCGGGCGCGTCGCCTTGGAGCCGGGCAGCGTACGCCGTGGACAGGTCCCGCCCGAGAGGCAGAACGGAGACGCCGTCCCCCGCTATGTGGTGGAGCACCAGGACCAGCACGTGCTCTTCGGCCGCCAGGCGGAGCAGATCGGCCCGGACCGGGAGGTCGCGGGTGAGATCGAACAACCGGGCTGCCGAGGCGGTCACCGCTGTGTCGAGGTCGTCCGGCCGCACCGGGTGGACGGGGATGGCAACCTTCGTCTCGCACTCGGGGATCACACGCTGGTAGGGCACTCCCTGCTCGTCCTCGGCGATCACGGTGCGCAGCGCTTCGTGACGGGTGACGACGTCCGTCAGCGCCGCGGTGAGGGCGGCCTCGTCGAGCGGGCCGCTCAGCCGGAACACCGCCGGAATGTGGTAGTCGGCCGACGGGTCCTCGAAACGGTGCAGGAACCACAGGCGCTGCTGCGCGTAGGACAGCGGCACGTGGTCGGGCCGCGGCAGCGGCCTCAGGGGCGGGCGCGTGGGGGCCTCGGCGTCCAGCCATCCGGCGAGTTCGGCGACCGTGGGCCCGGCGAAAACCACGCCGATGGAGACCTCGGCCCCCAGCTCGGCCCGGATACGGTTGACGAGCCGGGTGACGAGCAGCGAGTGCCCGCCGAGCAGGAAGAAGTTGTCGTCGATGCCGACCTGTGCCACGCCGGTCAGCTCCGAGAACAGTCGCGCCAGTGTCTCCTCGCGCCAGGTGCGCGGCGCCTGGTACAGCTGGTGATCGAGCTCCGGGTCGGGAAGCGCGGCGCGGTCCAGTTTCCCGTTCCGGTTCACCGGCAGCCGGTCGAGCACGACGAGGGCCGCGGGCACCATGAACTCCGGCAGCCGGTCGGCCAAAAACCGGCGCACGTCGTCAACGGCTGTCGGCTCCGCCGTCACCGCATAGCCCACCAGCCGCTTTCCCCCGCCCGCCCCCGGGTCGTCGCGGGTGACGACCACGGCCCGGGAGACCGCCGGATGTGTTTCGAGCGTCGCCGCGATCTCACCCGGTTCGATCCGGAAACCACGGATCTTGACCTGGTCGTCGGCGCGTCCGATGAACACCAGCTCGCCGTCGGGGGTCCAGGCGACCACGTCCCCCGTCCGATACATCCGCTCGCCCGCCCGCCCGTAGGGACAGGCGACGAACCGCTCCGCGGTGAGCCCGCCTCTGTCCAGGTATCCGCGGGCCAGACCGGACCCGGCAAGATAGAGCTCACCGGGGCGTCCCGGGGGCACCGGGCGCAACGCGTCGTCCAGCACGTACGCGCGGGTGTTGTTCATCGGGCGGCCGATGGGGAGTTCGCCGCCGGCGTCCTCCGCGGCTCCCAGCGGGTGGCAGGTCGCGTAGACGGTCGTCTCGGTCGGGCCGTAGACATGCACGAAGGCCGTCCCGGGGCAGGCGCGGACCGCGCCGCGGACGGCCTTCGGGTCGACCCGCTCGCCACCAGTCCACACCTGCGTCAACCCGGTGAAGCAGTGGGGGTCCTGCTCAACCAGGAGGTTGAAGAGCGCCGTTGTCATGAACAGCGCCGAGAGGCGTTCGCGGGCCACCAGCTCCGCCAGGGCGGCGCTGTCGAGGTCCCCGGGCGGCGCCACGACGATCCGTCCGCCGTGGGCCAACGGCACCCAGATCTCATAGGTGGACGCGTCGAAGACGTGCGGCGACCGCAGCATCACCCGCTCCTGGCCGGACTCCCACCGTTCGTCGAGGACGAGGTCGACGACGTTGCGGTGGGTGATCCCGATGCCCTTGGGCGCGCCGGTCGACCCGGAAGTGTACATGACGTAGGCGAGCCGGTCAGGGTGCCCGACTTCTCCGAGGGAAGCGTCCGGCAGGGCGCCCAGGCGGTCCAGGAGGACCGACGGGCAGGCGCCGACGGGCATGACCTCGGCGAACGCGCTGGTGGTGAGCGTCAGCACGGGACGGGCGTCGCGGACCATGCGCGCCACCCGCTCGGCGGGGTAGTCGGGGTCGATCGGCAGGTACGCACCGCCCGCCTTGAGGACCGCGAGTAGCGCCACCACTAGCTCCGCCGACCGGGGCAGCACCACGGCCACCAGCGAGTCCGGGGTAACGGCACGCCGCTTCAACTCGGCACCCAGGCGGTCCGATTGTTCCTGGAGTTCCCGGTGGCTCAGCGAGTGGTCCCCGTCGACCACGGCGACCGCCTCAGGGGTCGCGAGGGATCGGCGCCGCACCAGGTCCGGGACGGAGCACCGCGGGGTCGGCCTCGCGGTGTCGTTGACGTCGGTGAGCAGCAGGTCGCGGTGCTCTGGCCGCGTGACGTCGACCCGGCCGACGGGGAGGTCGGGCCGGGCCACCACAGCGCGAACGAACTCCACCAGGTCCTCGGCGAGCAGCCGCAGTTCGGCCACGCCGTAGAGGGAGGGCGGGGCGTCCAAGCGGATGTTCAGGTCTCCCCCGTCGCGACCGTCGTGGTACGTCGAGATGGTCAGCTCGTCGACGGTTCCCCAGGCCCCGCTGTAGAGGTGCGCCCGGCTGCCGGCGAAGTCGAGCGCGGTGACGTACGGGATCACGTTGACAAGGACCCCGAACGGGCTGCGGGTGGTGCCGACCGCGCCGGTGCCGCGCTGGATGTCACTCACATGGTGCCGGGCGTGCGCGAAGACGGTCCGGCGCTCGGCGGCCATGGCGGTGGCGATCTCGGCGAAGGTCGCGGAGAGGGGGACCTTCGCCCGGATGGGCACCACGTTCATCGTCAGCCCGGGTGCGCGCCGCACCGCCGCGTCCCGGTTCTTGGTGCTGAGCGAGAAGAGCAGTTCCCGCAGCCCGGAGCGCCGCCCGAGGTAGGCCGCCGCGGCCGCGGCAAGGAATGTCGGCATCCGCACGCCCAGGTCGCCCGCCGTCTTCTCCCAGCGTGCCGCCTCGCTTCCGGGGATGGCGACGACGCGGCTCACGACGCCGATTGCTTCGCTCAAACCGGCCCAGCGGTCGGCCGGTTCGCCGCGCTCGTCGCGGTCGGGGCCCACCGGCTTCGACGCGCTGGTGCCAAGTCCCGGCAGCCGGGCCGGTTCCGCGCCCTCGGCCAGGTAGTCCTGCCAAAAGCGCGCGTCGTCGCCATACTGCTGCGACTCCCGGTACCGCAGGTCCGCGTCGGCGATCGCCTCCGCGCCGTCGAACTGTGCCTCGGGCACGGGGTGTCCGCTCACCAGCGCGGTGTAGATCTCCGCCGTCCGTCCGGACAGTAGGGACATCACGCCGAAGCCGTCCGCGACCGCGTGGTGGAACACCTGGACCAGGAAGTGCCGGGCAGGGGCGAGTCGGATGACGCCAACCCGGAACAAGAGGTCGCGCGCCAGGTCGAAGGGGCGGCCGATGAGTTCGGTGAGCAGGTCGTAGGCGGCGGCCTCTGGGTCTGGTCGGGCGCTGACGTCGAGCGTGAAGGGACTCAGCCGGTCGGGCGCGCCGATCACCTGCCGGAGTCCGTCCGCCTGCTCCACGAAGTTCACGAGGGTGGCGTCGGCTTCTTGGAAGACCCGTCGGATCGCGGCTTCCAGGGAACCCAGGTCCACGTCACCGGAGATGTCCCAAAGCATCGACGCGTTGTTGGAAAACTCGGGCGCCATTTTCTGGGCAACCCACAGTCCTTGCTGAGCCGACGACACGCCAAACGAACGCAAAGCTCCACCCCTCGTTTAGTTCCATTCCCGGATCGACGCGCACGTGTGCATTTCCGCGCGCATCCGCACACCTTCGTGCGGCCCCTACCGGATCAGCGGACTGCGGCTCCGCCCAAAGGTCGTGTCCGGCCGTCAGGAAGAAAGGGCTGTGTTTTCCGCATCGACTGTTCTTTGCGCGGCCACCACGATCGGCGACTCAAGGTTCTTCAGGGCGTTCGGATCCAGGACCACGGAGCGATGGAGCACTCCCGCGTTGAAGAAGATCCTCTTCTGCGTCAGGAGGCGGGCGTCCATGCTCAGCCGGAGGCCGAAGACGGACCCGACGGACGGCAGTTCGCCGAATCCGCAGCCGGTGGCCTCCTCGAGCTCGTCGGCATCGGCCATCCGCAGCCGCTTGGCCTCCAGGGGCCCGGCCAGTGCGTGAAGGTCCGCCCGCTGATCGCCGGGCAGCGAGTGAATGAGGAAGTCCTTTCCTCCCCGCCGGTGGCGCCGCAGCAGAAGCGCCTTCGCCTGTTCGTGCAGGGCCGAGCCGACCACGCGGCTGTACTCCTCGGCCGAGGCAGCCGGCGGGTGCTCGATCTCCTCGAACCCCACTCCGTGCTTCGTGAGGTGGTCGATCAGCAGGTGGTAGACCTCGCTCATTCCGATCCTTCCTGGTGCCCGGGCCTGTGGCCCGGTTCAACGGCTGACGTGAATCCCGATCTGGCAAGGGACCGACGAGGGCCAGGTCCCGAACGGGGCTGTCCGGCCGGAGCTGGCCGCCAGCGCGGCGCGGACGACTTCCGCGCCCTCCGGCATGAGGATGAATTCGAACTGTGCGCCCTGCCCGGTCGGGTCTCCATCGGAGCCGAGCGCGACGTGGAACGAGACCTCGTGGTCGGTTCCCAGAGAAATCGTCAGCGAACCGTCGACGATGCCGGGGACCGCCGTGGGGCGGGTGTCGCAGTGCTTCATCGGGTGCTTCCTCTCGCGAGCAGGGGGGTGCCGTGCTGGAGTCCGCGCTGTTTCAGTGCGGTCACGAGCTGCGGGACGGCGTCCCGCCAGTCCGCGACCATCCCGACGTCGACGGCATCGAACAGCGGAGCCCGGGGATCGCTGTTGATTCCGAGGACCAGACCGGCTCCGCGCGCGCCGGCCATGTTGGTGAGCTTGCCGCTGGTGCCGATCGCGACGTAGAGCCGCGGCGCCACGCTGCGTCCGGTCACACCGATCTGGCGAGCGCGGGGCTGCCACCCCATGTCGGCGACCTTGCGCGTGGCGGCGAGTTCGGCGCCGAGGGCGTGCAGCAGGGGATTCAGGACGGGGTAGTCCGCAGGCGGTACGGCCACACCCACGCAGACGATGGCCCGGGCCACCGCGAGGGCTTCGAGCCGGCCGTCGAACTCGCGCACGGCGGCCCGCACGCCCGGGCGCGGGTCCACGGCCAGGTCCGGTCCCCGCACGGCGACCGCGGCGCGCGGCGCGAGCAGCCCCAGGGAGCCGCCGCGAACCGTCGCGAACCGGATGGCCGAACGGCACGTGACGGCTGCGACGAGGCCTCCGCTGAACGCCGCTTTCCAGCACACCAGTTCACCCTGCGCGTCCAGTACGACGTCAATGGCATCCCCCGCCAGGCCGACGCCGAGCCGGGCAGCCACCCGCCCGGCGATCTCGCGCCCCCACATGGTCGACGGCGCCAGGACTGCCCAGGGCGTACGGGCGCGGCACCAGGCGGCGACACCGTCGGCGAGGTCCCGCTCGGCGTTCGAGCCCGTGAGGGTGCCGACCACATCGGCGCCCCACGATCCCGCCACTGCCAGGTTCGGCGGAGCCGGGCCGAGGAGCGTGACGCGCCTGCCGGTGGGCACGGCCAGTTCGGCCGCGCGGCCCAGCAACTCCTGGGTGAGCCGGTCGCGGCCCGGTTCGGCCAGCACCACCACGTCACCGGTGCCCGCGCCGGGGCACGGCCCAGGCACCGGCGGTGGGAGCGGCTCGGGGTCGATGTCGAAGGCACCGCGTTCGGCCAGCTCGGCCACCACACTCCGCGCCTGAGCGGCGACGTCACCGTCGTGGCGAAGGCGCAGCCGGTTGCTGTCGAGCCGTCGGCTGACGCCCACCTCCGTCATGCTCGCCGCGTCGCCCCAGGGGCCCGGACCTAACTGCGTCGCGTCCAGGCGGCTGAGGAGGTGCGCGGGCACCGCGGCGCGCTCGGCGGGGCCGGCCTTGGCCGGATGGATCAGCCGTTCCGCGCAGCTGAGCAGTGCGGGCAGGGACAGTTCGGCGCGCAGCCCTCCGTCGTCGTGTTCGCACCGCACCACGAGCGTGGTGTCCTTGAGGGCCAACTCGCGGACCCCGGCCGCCAGGGGCAGGTCGAGCAGCTCGGCGAGTTGCGCGGGTATCTGGCCCGTCTCGCCGTCGACCGAGTTACGGCCGCACAGCACAAGGTCGAACTGACCCAGGCGGCTCAGCGCGGCCGCGAGTGCGCGGGCGGTGGCCAGGGTGTCGCTGCCGGCCAGTACGCGGTCGCTGACGAGAACGCCACGGGTGGCGCCGCAGGCGACGGCCTCGCGCAGGCAGTCCTCGGCCGCCGGTAGCCCCATGGTGAGCACCACGCACTCGCCCCCCGACTCCCGGGCGAGTTCCACCCCTTGGGCCACGGCGCGCCGACAGTAGGGGTTCATCTCCAACTGCTGCCCGCCCCGCCGCAGCCTGCGGTCACCGCCCAGCCGCAGGGACTCGAACTTCGGCACCTGCTTGACGAGAACCGCGATCTTCAACGGACGTGCCATCGTCACCCCCCATTCCTCTTCCGCGGGAACGCCTCAGCTGCGGGAAGTCCGGGAGTCCGCCGCCTCGTGAGCGGCGGACCCCGGTTCCGGTCAGGCGGAGATGAGTTCGGCTCCCGGCCGACCGGAAGCCAGCAGCGCGGCGTCGAGGACATCCCACAGGTCCACCAGCGAGTCGAGGAACAGATCGACACCTTCAAGTACCAGGGCCTCGTTCTGCGCGGTCAGCACGGAGTCGACTGCGGCCACCGCGTTCTTTTCGTGCTGCTGCTCGGCGCCTATCTCGCCCCAGTGCTCCAGCAGGTAGTGCATCTCCGCGTCCTCCAGCGCGGCGTCGTAGTGCCCCGCATCCACAAGCGCGGCCTTCTCGCCGGGAATCAGATGCCGGTTGGAGATCATTTCCAGGGCCAGCGCCGTGCCGAGGTTGCGCAGCGTGGACTCCCGATCGACCTGCTGACGGCCGTCGAAGACGGCTCGGGCACGCCGAGTCTGGGCGAGCAGCCCGGTCTTCGGGTCGTATCCGGGCAGGTTCTCCAGGAGCTTGTCGGAGAACTCCTTGAGCCCCTGCTCGACCAGCTCCTGATCGTAGAGGTCGCTGAAGACCGTGTGGCCCGCGGCCCGGTTAACGATGTATCCGGCCATCGTGGCGAGTTCGGGGGCGTGGTTCTCCTCGCTCTCGATGATCTCCTGAAGCAGGGCGCTCTCCTTGGAGAGCTTGTGTTCCGCCAGCGCCTCCGGGAACTTGCCGCCGGGACGGGTGGCATCGCAGAAGTTGCGGATCTGGTGGAAGAGTGCACCCACCACGGTGCTCTCCGGCCGGACCTCGGCCCAGTGCTCGAAGATCGGGTGGCTGTAGCAGCGGTGGCCGCAGATGCGGGCAACGAGGTCGTCGATCGTGACGGGCATGACGTAGCACTCCTCTTGGCGAAAGGTGATCGGATTCCTGGTCGGCGCCGCGCGGGAAATCAACAAAGGGCACGAAACGGCTCGCCCGGTGAAATCGGCGAGTGGTCCTCGCCGTCACGAAATGAGTTGTCTCGACGAGCCTAGCGGATTTACCGCGCCATGGGCTCCGGCCGATACTCAATCAGCAAGCTGCGGACCGATTCCCCACCGGCCGATGGGGCCGTCTCACGCTCCCGGCGAAACAGCCAGGCAGCCCTCCATAGCGCAATGTGAAACCTGGATCAGCCGTCCGGTCAACAGGACAGGGAAATGCAATTGGCTGAACTGAGCATCCGGCGCATATTTCTGGCGATCAATCAGGATCTCTCGATTCTGCACCCGGGAGCGCCCTGACTGCCGCCGCCCGTCCCCATCCCTGGGAGCGGTCGTTACGGCACACACCCGTCGGCCGTCACCGCGGCGACGTCCTCGGCCAGAGCGTCGACGACCCCGTCCGCATGCTCACGGATGAAGAAGTGGTCCCCCTGGAACCGACTCACGCCCAGAAACCTGCTCGTGTGGTGGCGCCAGCTCTCCATCTCCCCGACCGGTGTCACAGAGTCCACAACCCCTCCCATGGCTCGCACCGGCACTCCCAGCTGCGGTTGGCCGGGCCGGTACGCATACGTCCGGCAGAGCCGGTAGTCGGCCCTCAGCACCGGCAGTGTGAAGGCCAGCACCTCCGGGTCCGCGAGAACCTCGGGCGGCACCCCGCCGAGCCGCCGGAGCCGGTCGACGAACCGGTCGTCGGGCGCGGCCGGGTCCGGCAGCCGCTCGAGCGGGATGCCCTCCACCAGCCAGGCGGCCGAGACGAAGAGGGCGGGCGGGGCAAGCCCGCGGCGCTCGACGGCCCGGACCAGCTGGTGCGCGAGCAGCGCGCCCATGCTGTGCCCGAACAGCACGTACGGCGGCCGCAGTTCGGGGCCAAGTCCCAAAGCCAACCTGTCCGCCGCCGCACCGCAGTCGGTGAACACCGGCTCAGGGTGCCACGCGTGCCGGCCCGGCAAGCGGATCGCCCGCAGCTCGATGCTGGGCGGCAGGCGCTCCGCCCACGCCCGGAACATCGTCGCGTCCCCGCCGGCACACGGCAGGCAGTACAGACACACCGAGGCGGCAGGCCGGGGGACGTAGACGGAGTACCAGGGCGACGGCACCTCAGCCGCGCCTGGTGGCCTCGTCGATGGCCTTGGCCAGGCTGCCGAGCCTGGCGTCCTCGTAGAGCGTGTCCGGTGACAGGACATCGGGGCCGAACTTCTTCTCCACGCGCTGGAGCAGCTTGATCGCGGTGAGCGAGGTGCCCCCCGACTCGAAGAAGCTGTCCCCACGGTGGATGTCCGTGCGCGCGAGCAGATCGCGCCACATCTCCACGAGCGCCGACTCGGTGGGGGACATCGCCTCCGTGGTGGTCTGGTGCGTTGCTTCGCTCATCGGATGCACTCTCCTGACGTCGCTGGCGATACGTGTGCGGTGAGCAGGGCGCGGTGGTCGATCTTTCCGTTGGGCGTCAGCGGAAAGCGGTCGCAGAGGTGGATCTGGGCCGGAACCATGTAGCGGGGCAGCTTGGTCGTCAGATGCTCGCGGAAACGGGCCGGCGAGGCGTCGGGCCCGGTCGGCACCACGAAAGCCACCAGGGACTTGTCGCCCTGATTGTCCCGCACGGCCACGCAACTCTGCTTCACCAACGGGTGGCTGTTCAAATGGTGGGTGATCTCACCGAGTTCAATGCGGAAGCTATTGATCTTGACCTGGTCGTCCCGTCGGCCCTCGAACACAACGTCCCCACCGGGCAGGAGACGACCCAGGTCGCCCGTCCGGTACAGACGCTCGCGCTCGCCGTCGATGCGACGGTGCACGAACGCCGCCTCGGTAAGATCGGGCCGCCCGAGGTATCCGACCGCGAGGCCGTCGCCCGCCAGACAGATCTCCCCGGTCTCTCCCGGCCCGCAAAGCCTGCGGGCGTCGTCGGCCAGCACGTAGAGCCGGGTGTTCTGGATCGGTCGGCCGATCGGCAATGGCATGTCCGGGCGTGGTGGCTCGTCAACGGGGAAGTGTGTGGCGATGCAGGTGCACTCGGTGGGCCCGTACAGGTTGACCACCCGCCCGGGCCCGTAGGTCTGCACGGCCTTGGTCATGTGCCGGTGCGAGTGCGCCTCGCCGCCGCTGGTGATGGTCGCCACGGTCTCCAGTGCCTCGGGGGCCTCGTCCACCACCGAGTTGAACAGGGCCGTGGTGAGCAGGAGGATGTTGACGCCCCCGGCCTTGATGACACGGTCAAGGTGGGAGAGCTGGACGAATTCCGCGGGGTACATCACGGACGTCCCGCCGTTGAGGAGCGCGGCCCAAATCTCCCAGGTGGCGATGTCGAAGGTCACCGGAGTCACCTGCAGGACACGGCTGTTCTCGTCCAGCGGCCCGTAACTGGCGCCGTGCACCAGCCGGACGATGCCCCGGTGCAGGATCGGTACGCCCTTCGCCCGGCCTGTCGACCCCGATGTGAAGTTGATGCAGGCGATGCTCTCGGGGCCGACCGGGCAAGTGGGGTTGGCGTTGACCGGGACAAGGGTCCGTTCAGTGATCTCCAGCACGCGGCACGCGCCCCCCTTGAGCCGCTCCGCCAGCGCGCCCGGCCGGTCGCTGAGCACCCGGGCGCAGTCGGAGTCCACGAGGACGGCCCGCAGGCGCTCGTCGGGCCACTGGGGGTCCACCGGTACGTAGGTCCCGCCGCATTTGAGGACGCCCAGCAAGGCGACGAGCATCTCGGGCGACCGGGCCACGCACACCGCGACGGGCGTGCCCGCGCCGACGCCGTCATCGTGCAGCTCGCGCGCCAGCCCGTTGGCGAACCGGTTGAGCTCTCGATAGCTGAGCGCACGCTCCCCCTGCACGGCGGCGGTGGCGTCCGGGCGGCGCTGCGCCCAGAACTCGAAACGCTCCACCACGTTGCTGTCCCGCGGATAGGGAGTCGCGGTCCTGTTGATCTCCCGGTGCACGGCCAAAGCCGCGGCCGAGCAGGTCACCGCCTCCGCGGTGACGCCCACGGACTTTCCGGTCCTCATCGCAGCTCGAAGGGCGTGCCGTTGATCGTACGATCGACGAACCGGTTGTGGCCGTAATCGTCCTTGCCGGAGACGAGCACGCAGCCCCACTTCTCCAGGCTGACCTCCACTCCGTACTCGGCGAGGGTGTCCTGATGCGGGTACACCTGCACCGCAGTGGGCACGTAGCGCGCGGTGAAGCCGAGGCGCATCTTGTCGGTCACGCCGCTGTGTGGGTGCGAGGCGTGCATGAGCGTGGACCAGAACATGATGGCCTGGCCCTGGCGCATGACCATCGACTTGGCCTTGGACTCGTCAGGGCTCCAGTTCGGATCCTTCTGCAGCTGCCGGTAGTCGTAGCCGTAAAAGCCGCGTCGGACGCCGTTCTTGACGCTCTGGTTGATCCTGTCAGCGTCGTACTCGATGACCTTGTTCTCGTCGTAGTTCATCGTCTTGTGCGAACCGGGGATGAACTGCAGACAGCCGTTCTCGATCACGGAGTCGGTGAAGGCTGTCCACACGGTGAGGGCGCCGCCGAAGCCCGCGTCCTCGGGCCAGACGATCTGCGGGTGCTTGCCCACGTTGGCGAAGTTGTCCGCCTGGTGCCAGTCCGTGCCCTCGTCGCCGGGGTACTTCGGGAAGAACTCCGTGCGCCAGCACAGCGCGTCCGGGCCGAGGGCACTCGTGACGCGGTCGACGATCTCCGGCCGGCTGACGTGCCTGGCCAGAAAGTCGACATCCAAGTGCCGGTCATAGCTGGCCAGGTTGGTCGTCCCGGACAGTGCGTCCCCCTGGTGGTAGACACCCTGCCTGCTGTCGATGAGCTTGGGCCGCATGGCCTGCAACGCTTGCTCCATCTCGGCGGGTTCGTACACGTCGAATGGACCGATGAAACCGTCGCGCTGGAATTGCTCTAATTCTTGCGTGCTCAGTGCATAGTTGACGGCCGCGCCGACGGCATTCGCCATGTCACATCACCCTTTCAAGACCATTCACAGTGCGAGCGTTTCTTCCGAGGCGGATACCGGCCCCCGGAAAGCGCAGGGTTTCCCGCAGTTCACGCCGCGAGTTCCGACCTTAAGCAGAGGACTGCCGCAATGGGAAGAGCCTTGAGAATGCCGAACGTTGGGCACGACACTCGCGTACGACCTGTCCGGTCCACAGGACATCCCCGCTTATGCGACGATGCCGCATCGGGCGGCACGGCCAGGGATTTCCCGGGGATCCTTTACAGCGGTCGCGAACTCCGTGCCAAAATTGCGTCTGGTACGACGAGCTGCGACCTGCGCTCGCCGCACTCCGGCCCGCCCCGCCGCGCGGATACCTGAATTCTCCGGCGAGAATTGGAGTTGATCATGAGTGGCAACCCCTTCGACGATGACGACGGACGTTTCTTCGTCCTGGTGAATGAAGAGGAACAGCACTCGCTGTGGCCGACGTTCGCCGAAGTCCCTTCCGGCTGGCGGATCGTCTTCGGTGAAGCCGACCGCCAGGAGTGCCTGCACTACATCGAGGAGAACTGGACCGACCTGCGGCCGAAGAGCCTTCAAGAGGCCATGGCCGCCGCCCCGGTCGCCACCGGCAGCCAAGCTCTACCACGGCACACCGCACGTGGTCACCGCCCACAGCCTGGAGCCACTGCGCCCGTGGAAGGCGGAGCAGCTCGGTGGCGGATACAT
>NZ_JBEYFS010000062.1:0-54820 GCF_040634475.1 Streptomyces sp. NPDC007095 | reverse complement strand
CACCAGCCCCGCCCCCCGACACCCCGTCGGCAAACACCAGCACAAAAAGGACACCCCTCGACCCGAAGAACCGAGGGGAAACCTTTAATTTCAAGTTTAAGAGGCGCGACGGTCGACGGCCGGAACCCACTGTGCGGGGGTTCCGGCCGTCTTGCTGTCTACCCGTCATGAACTGCAAAGACGTCCTGGATCTGGCTGAATTTCACAGGGCTATGGGAACACGGCGGGAACACCGGCGCTACATTCCGCGCATGGCGAGCGTAGTTCCACGGAATAACAAGGCCGGGAAGATCACCAGCTACCAGGTCAAGTGGCGAGACGGCGGCTCGAAAACCGGCGACTGGCAGACCGAGCGATTCGACGACGAGCCGTCAGCGACGGTCTTCAAAAAGGCCGTCGACGAGGCCGGCCAGAACTGGCCTCCCGGCTGGGTGAAGGGCAAGGGCTACATCGACCCGGCGACGGCCGACGAGTTGCGTTACCGCTTCGACCGCTGGGCGGTCGAGTCCGTCAAGAACCGCACAGCGAGCGAGCGGTACAAGAAGACGCGCATCCGGTCGCTGGAGATGTACCTTTTCCCGACCTTCGGTAACTGCGACATCCGGTCCGCCGACCACTTCTCCAAAGCCACGATCGGCGCGTGGATCAACAAGATGATGAAGACGAAGGTCAAGCGCGGATCGAAGGTGAAGGACATGTCACCGGAGACACTGCGCGGCCTGCACGGTCTGTTCTCCTCGGTGCTCAAGGAGGCGGTCGTCGCCGAGCCGCCGCTGCGGGACCGAAACCCGTGCGACTTGACCCGGCCCCCGAGCAACGACGACTGGGGCGTCGATGACGAAGAGTCCAGCGACGAGATGGAGTTCATGACTCCGGAGGAGATCGCCGGCCTCGTCGATTGCTTCCCGCGGCCCGAAGACCGGATGCTCGTGCGGATGACCTACGGAACTGGCATGCGCTGGGGGGAAGTTATCGCGCTCGCACGCAGGCACGCGCGCAACACGCAGGACGGTAAGTACGAGGCGCGTGTCACCCGGGCGTGGAAGATGAATCCGGGCGAGCCCTGGTTCCTGGGGCCGCCGAAGACCAAAGCTGGCCGACGCACGATCGAGTTCACGGCCGGACTGTGGCAGGAACTCCGGCCTTGGGGACCAATGGGGCAGTCAGTATCGGTGAGATTGACCTTGAACGGTCGCGGCGGCCCGGTAGCGCATCCACTGGCGTCGTGAGCCTCCGATTTTCCTCATCAAAGAGTGTGGTGCGGTTCTTGAACGGCTTTGGGACAGCGGTACAGCGGTTAACGCTAAGCCGGTGATCATGAGCTTGATGCAGGCGGGAGCGGGGCTACCGCAGCTCGGCGTTCGGGTGAGACTGGGCCTGGAGCCGTTCGCGCAACTCGATCTCCTCAGCGGTGAGCGGCTCTCCGGGCTGGCGGATGCGGACGGGCTTGGGCCGGAGCGGCAGGCCGTCGTCCACCGCGGCGGCCTCGGCTTCCGCGAGGGCGCGGTACAACGAGGCGACCGAGGGGGACCTGCCCGCATTCTTCCCGACCTTGATGGTGAGCTTCTTCGCGATGTCGGGGACGGCACATCGAGGGGGTCCTCGCCCAGGAACAGCCCCACGTACCGCGCCGTGCACATCTGGAGCGCGAACCCGAGCTGGTGATGCTGCGTACGCCGCAGCGCGATCAAATCCCGGTTCACGTCGTCGAGGAAGAAGAACCGCTCCAGCTCGGGCTGTGTCGGCTCCTCGGTGAACTTCCCGTACGCCTCGGCTTGCTCATCAGTCAAGAACTCCACTGGCATGCGCCGGACGTAACCACCTGCCCGCCAGTGACCGTGGATCTTTCAGCGAACATCCGTACGTAACAGATCGCTTGTGCTAGTGGATCACGACGAGCCAACCTTGATCGTTCTCACCGATACTGACTGTCCCGTTGGTCCCCAAGGCCGAGGTGGTCCTGGCCAAGATCAACCGACCGCCGCTGCGAGCACACGTCAAAACGACCCACGAAAACCGTTGGTACGGCGCTCGCAAGATCCTCTGGTGGCTCGAGACCTTCCCTGGAGTGACGTGGCAGGAGCGATGGCAAGCCAGCCCGGCGAGCATGCTGGGCCTGAAGTGGACCGACGTGGTGCTGCCCTGGGTGACCGAGCGCGGAGATAGCGCCCGGAAGGAGGGTCTGCGAAGTGGGTTGCTCTGCCTTTTCGTCGCGGATGTCATCCGCCCCGACCTGCCGTTCTTGCTGCGGATCGTCCAGACCCGCTACTGGCGCGAAGCCGTGGTCGTGCACCGCGACCCAGCGGGATTCGCTCGGATCGAGCACCCAGATCGCGATGATCCTCCTCGCAAAGGGCGGTGGAGTCAGTGACATCACCGTCGGTGACTGCATCGAACTGCGGCAGACCGAGACCGTCGCCCTGGCGAAGAGGGGCGGTGACAGCCGGTTCCTGTTCTACTCCCTGCTCAAGAACATGGGGCAGTTCCCGCCGGATGCCCCCGCCACCCTGCGGGCGCTGACTGTGTTCTCCGGGCAGTTCACCCCCGCTGAGCTGGTCGACCGCTATCAGCTCGAATGCCAGCCAGTCCGCGATCTCATCGTCGACTACCTCTCTGAACGCCAACCGGCCCTGGACTACGCCAGCTTCGAAGATCTCGCGCGCGTGCTCGCCCTGCACTTCTGGAGGAATCTGGAAACTCACCACCCCGGCATCTCCTCTCTCCACCTGGACCGCAGCGTCGCATCGGCCTGGAAAGAGCGGCTCCGGACCAAGACCGCCCGTCGTCGGATGCCTGACGGCAGCATGGTCGAGGTGACGTCCCCGCGGGCCAGCTATGCATCCCTATTGGGTTACGTCCGTGCCTTCTACCTCGACATCTCGCAGTGGGCGTTGGAAGAACCGACCAGGTGGGGAACGTGGGCGGCGCCCAGCCCGATCAGCGGGAATGAGATCACCTACAAGAAGGACATCCGACGCCGCAAGGCGCGGATGGACCAGCGCACCCGAGAACGTCTGACAGTGCTCCCCGCCCTGGTCGCCGCTGCGGAGAACCGTCTCCACAAAGCACGAACCCGGCTGGAAGCGATCCGCCAAACGCCAAGCGGCGGTGTTTTCACGGTCCTCGGCGAGACCTTCACCAAGGCCGGCAAGTCGACTCGGCTCGACGCCAGTGGTTCTGCCTGCGCTTATGACGCGTCGGGCCGCAGGCGCCACTTCGCCCTCGCCGAGCACCGCGCGTTCTGGGGCTGGGCCACGATCGAGTTCCTTCGGCACACGAGTGTCCGGATCGAGGAGATGCTGGAGAGCAGTCTCCACAGCATCACCCAGTACACCCTCCCCTCGACCGGCGAGCTCATCCCGCTTCTACAGATCGCCCCGTCCAAGACCGACGAGGAACGGCTCCTGGTTGTCAGCCCGGAACTCGCCGACGTCCTCAGCGCGATCGTCAGCCGGGTCCGTGGGGCCAGTGGGGCCATCCCCTTGATCCCCTTCTATGACGGCCTGGAGAAGATCTGGCATCCGCCAACTCCACTCCTCTTCCAGTGGTCCAGCGGAGGTCAGCTGCGGGCTGTCTCCTCCAAGACCATCCGGAAGGCACTCAACGAGATCCTCCAAGCCGCCAGCCTTACCAACGCCGCCGGGCAGCCTCTGAACTACCAGCCGCACGACTTCCGGAGGATCTTCACTACAGAAGCGATCATGAACGGGATGCCGCCCCACATCGCCCAGCTCATCCTCGGCCACAAAAACATCAACACCACTATTGGCTACAAGGCGGTCTATCCCGAGGAAGCGATCAACGGTCACCGGGCCTTCATCGCCCGCCGCCGGGCACTGCGTCCCAGTGAGGAATACCGCACGCCAACCGATGCAGAGTGGGAAGAGTTCCTCGGCCACTTCGAGCGGAGGAAGGTCGCTCTGGGTGACTGCGGTCGCGCCTATGGCACAAGTTGCCAGCATGAACACAGCTGCGTCCGCTGCCCACTTCTCCGCATCGACCCTGCTCAGCGGCTCCGTCTGGAAGAGATCCGCAGCAATCTGGACGAGCGGATCGCTGAGGCCGAACGCGAAGGCTGGCTCGGCGAGGCCGAAGGCCTGCGCGTCAGCCTTGTCGCCACGAAGAACAAGCTCGCTCAGCTCGACGACCGCCGACGCCGGGCTACGACCATCAACCTCGGGATTCCGACCTTCCGCGAGATCGCCGCACGAGCCACCTGATCCCGTCTCCGCCAGGCGACTGGCGGAGACGCTCAAGGCTGACGACGCGCGAGGATGATCCCTCCCAACTTGCTCTCGGCCGAGGTGAGAGTCTTGTGCGTCTCGACGGCGAAGCCAGCTTCGTTAAGCCACTCAATCGTCTGGTCATGCTGGCGGCGATGAACATAGACCTTCATCGGGTGCCCGCCATAGCCCTCAGTCTTCAACCGCGACTCATCGCCGACATGGAAGCTGAGCAGCAACGGCCCACCGGGCCGAAGCACTCGACGGAAATGCGCAAGAACCGAGCTGATCTCGTCGTCAGGAATGTGGATCAGTGAGTACCAGGCGACCAGGCCAGTCACCGAGGCGTCAGCCAAGGCGAGGTCCGTCATGGAACCGAGATCGAACCGCACCCCAGGGTGATGGCGACGGGCCACATCGATCATTCCGGGTGACAGATCGATGCCGAACGCGTCCAGGTCCAGCTCCCGCAGGTGGCCTGTGATCCTGCCTGTCCCACACCCCACGTCCGCGACCAGTCCGCCGCCTTGGGCACGCACCAGGTCGGCAAACAGGGCCAAGACCGCACGTTCTTCCGGTGATTCATCCAAGATGTGACGTGTCAGCTCTGCGTAACTTGCAGCGACGGTGTCATAAGACGTCCGCGTATCTGCCAGCCAGTCATCTGCATTCAGTCCCATTTCCACCGACCGCAGGCTACACAAGTCATCAAGCGGCGTGACGACTTAGTTCAGAGAAGGAACCTCTCCTGCCGGTCCCGGCCTGCCAGACCAAGACCGGCGGGCACCCGGAGAAGTGGCCACGGCGGGACATCGTCGACGGCATCCGCTACATCGTCGACAATGGTGCGAAGTGGCGTGCTCTGCCTGCGGATTTCCCCCCGTGGGAGAAGGTCTACGGGTTTTTCTGGAGGTGGAACGGGCCGGGGTGGTCACCTGCATCCGCGACCAGCTCCGCCGCCGGATCCGTACCGGCAGGGGCCGCTGCCCCCACCCGGTGACGCTGATCGTCGACTCCCAGTCGGTCAAGGCTGCCTCCACTGTCGGCCGGAACAGCCGTGGCTACGACGCCGCGAAAAAGATCAACGGCCGCAAACGACATATCACGGTCGACACGCTCGGCCTGCCCGTGATGATCACGGTGACGCCCGCCGACATTCAGGACCGCGACGCCGCCCGCGACGTGTTCTGGCGGCTCCGTCTTACCCAACCGCAGATCACGCAGATCTGGGCCGACCGCGGCTACGCCGGCGAACTCGTGGACTGGGCCCGTGAACGCCTCTGGCTCACCCTGCGCATCTTCTCCAGGCCGAAGGGCACCAAGGGCTTCGTCGTCCTGCCCCGCCGATGGAAAGTCGAACGCACGATCGGCTGGTGCATGAACGCTCGCCGTAACGCACGCGACTACGAACGCCTGCCCCAGCACTCCGGAGCCCACCTGAACTGGGCACTCATCACCCTCATGACCAGGCGCCTGACCCGGAAGAAGCCCGTACCCGGTTGGACGAAGGAGCAGACGCCTACCGGCTAAACCAGCCTATGAGGACGACAAACGTTGCACAGCTACGAGATCTCCAAGGTGCCTGACCAGACAGCATCATGTTCATGGGCAGGCGGCTTGCTTGAGCAACCAATTCTGGGCTGCTTCTAGGACTTCGTCCCGGTTACGTGCCACTGGGCGTGGGTCCTTGACGATCTCTTCATCCGGTGGGATCGCTGCGTCATACGTACGGCCCGTTCGGTCCGCGTCCTTGACTTCCGTGAGGATCAGCATGGCACCGTCAGACAGGCGGTACGCCTTGTTTCCCGTGGGGATACCGTCGGTCCGTTCGCCGAAGAAACGGGTGTCTGGACGCGCGCGGAAGGCCACCACGACCGCTTCGCCCGCACTGGCTGTTCGCTTGCCGGTCAGGACGGCGACCGGTGGGGTGCTCCTGGCGACGGGCTGACTGTTTCCCCAGCCGGCCGACTTGCCGTCTGCGTAGGGGGCACCCTTCTTTATCGACCAAATGGACTTCTTGCCGTCGGCATCCACGAACATGCCGACCTTGCCATCGCCCAGGATGGGCCCTACGACGGCCAGCATCGGCCACATGTTGCCGCCCGTATTCGAGCGTAGATCCACCACCCAGCCGCAGGCCCCAGTCCGGTCTGCCTTCGCCACGCCATCTCGGCCTTGCTCTATGTACTCTTCGTACGTCTTCTGAGATCCCTGCACTCCGGGGAGAGAAATGTACCCGATGCCGTTCTTCAGCGAACGGCCCTGCAGGTCATCGAGAGGGACCGCGGAGGAGCCCAGGTTCTCCTTGACTTGCTCCGGCTCCCAGAAAGTGCTGTGCCCGTCGCCCAGGGTTTGCAATGCCAAGCCGATCGCCCCGTAGGTGTCCGCTGGCTTCTGCGCACCGCGTGCCTGCGCGAAGGCTTTGCTACGCACGTCCGCCCAGTCAGCCTGGTGCCGAAGAAGAGAGTGTTCTTCCATGATGCTCAGAGCTTTCGACAGATACGTCCGCGCTTTGGGCGCCATGTCATTGCCTGATGAGTCCTGCGAATGGCTCGTGCATCCTGTCGCTGCGACGACTCCAACCAGCCCGGCGCAGGCCGACATACGCAGTGACCGTCCCCGCCCCATCCATCCCCCAGCCCCTTGGCACAAGAAGTAACCCTAACGTTGACGATCAGCTGCTGAGTAACTCCCAGATGAGAAACAGGTACTGAAGTCGCCGCGCGAGCTGTGGGACGAGATCGAGGCCGCCCGCCGCGCGGCCGAGCTCGCGCCGCCGCCGGAGGCGACGATCATCCCGATGCCCGAGTACCCGTACATGTGGCCGCACCCGCGCTGCGGCATCGTTCGCTTCCCATGCGCTCTCGGCTGCGGGTGGGCGCACGACGAAGACGCCTTCGAGGAGGACCGAGAGCCGATCGTCGTGCCGGTGGGGGCCAGCACGCAGGACATCAACCGGATCTTCAACGAGCGGTCACAGCAGCGCGCGGTCGTGCTGCGCGGGCGGATCGAGACCGGGATCCGGGACCACTTCGCTGCGGCTCACCCGGGCCGCGAGATCCCTGCGCGAGAAGCGCGATGAAGCCGTACAGCGACGTCAGGCCGCTTTGGTCACGTCGTCGCGCGAGAGGGCCGTCCACAGCGACAGTAGGCGCCGGTACTTCTCGGCGCGCTCGGTGGAGGCCGGTTCGTCCATCAGGCTGCGGATGCGGTCGTTGACCTCGTCAAGGGCGTGCGGCGCCTGGCCGTCAGGCCCGGGAGAGTTGGACATACCCTCACCGTACGGGGAGGGTCTGACAATCGAGACGCGTGTTCTATTCTTTGTTCGAGGCGATGAGTACTCGTCGCCTCGATGAGGACACAGACATGACGACCCAGTGTCCCCGATCACGGAGCCCGACCCCAGCACCATGATCTGCCCTGGCAGTCACGTCGACCTGTGCGCGGGATGCCAGCGGCAGACCTGGCGGTACGGCCCTGGCGGGCTCCTGCTGTGCACCTGGTGTTTTGCCGCGCAGCGGGAGAAGTGGGGCAGCGGGGTGCGGTTCACCAGCACCCGCGGGTAGCCCGGCCTTGCCCGAGATCGGCAAGACCGGACCGCGAGTCAGCCCTGCTTCTCGCCGAGCGCCGAGTGCAGCCAGTCCAGCGAGCCGGTTCCCAGGACCGCGTCCGCCAGGGCGTTCCCCGCCTTGGTGACGATGCGGCCGCGGCTGTTGTCGATCCAGCGCTGTGCGTTCTCGTAGCCCTGGGCCTTGTACTCGATGCCCTGGATCATGCACTCCAATTTGTCTGCGTCGCGGGCGCAGATCGCCTCCGGGGAGTCCTTGGCCTCATACTCGGCGACCAGCTCGGTAAGGGCCTCGGCCAGGATGCCCGGCATGCCGGCGACCTGGTCGGCGGTGATGTCGCGAGGGTCGGCCTCCCCGGCCGTGTACTTCTTGCCGAGGTGGTTCACGTCACCAGTACGCGTCTCTCCGGTGTCGTGCCACACGGCGAGGAACGCCGCCCGCGCCGGGTCCGCGCCTTCGAGCTTGGCAATGATCGTCGCGATCAGCGCAGTGCGCCAGGAGTGCTCTGCCACTGTCTCGGGCTGGCGTACACCCGCCATCCACCACCCGGTGCGAGCGGTGTGCTTGAGCGTCCCCGCCTCGTACAGGAAGTTCGCCACCGCTGACAGGTCCTCTGCCACCTCGGACTCCTCTCACGCCTCAGCGAGGCGGATTGCGTACTCGATGCTCTCCAGCTCCCGGCGAGCGCGCGCCGACAGCTCCCGGCTATCCAACATCACCGTGAGGCGTTCGCGTAGAGCGCGGCCTGCTGCACCGGATCGCAGCAGGTTGGGGCGGATCTGGAGAAGAGACCAGACGCTGTGGACGTTCAGGTCCACGTACCCGTGATGCGAGGCGAGGCCAGCAGAGAGGTGCGCGAGGAGCCGTTCGCCAGGCCATGGGCCGGGCGTGCGGCGTGCGATGAAGTCGTCAGACAACTCCAGGTGCGGGCTCTCCCCGAGCCAGTACGCCCAATAGTTGAGGTTCGCGGCCTCGCCCGCTTCGTCACCAGTGAGGTCGTTGTCGATGAAGTAGTTCATGCGGTCGCGGTCGCCCTGCCGGGCGGCGACTGCCGCGACGGAGCGGCTGTTGAGCCAGCGGGTGAGCCAGTCTTGGGGCCGCTCGATGCTCTGCTGGTAGGCGAGCCATTCCGAGGTGTCGGCCTGGTTGTCGTATCCGGAGAGGTAGAGGGCCTGGCGGCGGAGCAGGAACTGCTGCTGGCCGCGGGCCTGCTCGGCCGTACGGCGCATCTGCCGGAAGAACGTGGCCCGGTCGCCCGACGGCAGCTCAGGCCCGGCCGGCGCGGGGCCTCGGCGAGGCCGGGGAGGCGAGGGGAGCTCACGTACGGGCTGAGGCGCTACGCCGTTGAGGGGCCAGGCCAGCACCTCGACCAGGTCGCGTTGCATCACCCAGGCCCCGAGCGGGCTCTCTTCGACTGGGGCCTCGTCGTCTAACGCGCTCGCGAGGAGCACGTCTGCTTCCAGGGCGCGTTCAAGGGCTTGGAGGAGAGTGGGCGCGGTGCCCATCTGCATGAGCCGGTGGCGGTGCATGAGCATCTGCCCGGTAGGTACAGCGGTCAGGGGACGGCGTCCGGTTTCCCAGCCGGCGATCGTGTCCGCGCTGACTTTTAAGAGCTCGGCCGCCTCTTCTTGAGTGCGCCCCTGCTGCTCTCGTATCACGCGAAATACGTAGCCCGAGATGACGCCCGCGCGGGGGCGACTGGATGAACCCTGACTGCCGGTCAGGGTGGGTGGCGAACTCGGCCGCATGACTGCCCCAATCCCGGTGACTGACGGCAACTTACCTGTACTCCCGGTCACTTCTGCAGCTGAGCGAGGGTCTCTACCGTCGTAGCCATCACCAGACGAGCCTAGTAGGGAGGCTCTCCGCATGTGCTCCGATGCTGAAGCCCGCGCCCCGATGGAGGCGGCCTCCGGGGTGATGGTCCACCCCGGGCAAGACCGTGACCTGGCGGTGGAGCACTGGTTGTGCTGTGCCTCGCAGGCGCCGAAGGAGGCGCGTCAGGCCTGGCGGGATGAGGGAACGCCACTGCTGCGATGCGGCATCCTGTTCACCGCCGTCAGCCTCCCCGGCTACCTCATCCACAGTGTGGCCGGGAGCACGGAACCCGCCGAGGTGGACGCCTTCCTGGCCCAAGCCCTGGAGGGAGGTCCGGTCATCGCGTCGGGCGGCCTCATGCGGTACTGGGCGCTCGTGCCTCCCAGTGCCGTCGACGGGTGGACGGACCCGGCCAGCGAGTGCCTCGCACCCGGGACTTTCCTAGGGGTGCCACCTATCCATCGGAAAAGGCACCAGCCGGGTCTGTCGTACTGGTCGGTGGCCATAAACAGTCCAGCCATCCTCTGCTCTGCGGGTCTCGTCAGCCGGCTGTCCCGGATGGGGCAGACTCGCCACCGCGCCCAACTCGACTGTGAGGGCGCCTGATGAGCAGAGCCCGCCTCGTCGGCGCACCGGTAATGAGTGAGGTGCTGCCGCGCGAGCTGGAGTCCGTTCCCGTCGCGCGTTACGTCGTCCGCGACATCCTCGACCACTGGGATCTGCGCGAGCTCGCGGAGGACGCGGAAACCGTGATCTCCGAGCTCACCACCAACGCCATCCTCCACGCCCGAATGGCCGCGATCCGCATAACCGTCACCCGCGTCGACGAGCGCACCGTGCGCCTGGCCGTCATCGACAGAAGCCGCGTCCTGCCTGTGCTCCGGTCGCCGGACACAGATGACGTGCACGGGCGCGGCATGGGAATCGTGGATGCCCTCACCAGGTGCTGGGGCACGGACCGGCTCCCGTGGGGGAAGCGCGTGTGGGCCGAGCTCCGTGACCAGCGGTGAGGGGCGGCTACGGACGCCGATGGCGTAGGGGAGCGCAGATGCCCGCCCCAGCTTCCCCGGCCGGCCAGGTCCTCTACACGCTTTCCGTCGCCACGCTCCTTGCCGCACTCATCTACGGCATTGCCACGAGGTAGCAGCCACCCCGCCCGCCACTCCCCACGACGAGGACCCTCATGAAATCTCACCCCTCCAGCGGCAACCGCACCCCCGTACAGGTTGTAGCGATCAGCATTGGCGCCTCCGGCATCCGGGTCCGCGCCGACGGACGTACGGGGCGTGAGGCGTGGCGGGTTATCCGGCAGCGGCACCCCAGGGTGGTCTGGGTCGCCGCGGCGTACGCCACCGTCTTGGTGCTCGTGGCTTTCCTCGGCGTCACGTCCCTGTTCTGACCTTCCTGTTTTTGACTCCCGCCCTTGGCCGGTCGTGGCACCGGTCCCCAGCCCGGACCCGCAGCTTCCCTTGCAGGTCCCCGGCCAGGGGTGGGACCCACGTCCCGGCTGGCCCTCCGTGGGGGAGTGACGGCAGTCCGGGACAACGGGCCCCGGCCGTCACCGAGACCGGCGGTCGGGGCCCGGGCCCCTCACTTTCCGCCCCGGCCGAACGGAGCGGACCACCCCCGACGGGAGACCTCATGCACTCACTGATCGCGAGCCCGTTCCTGGAACAGCACATGCTCGTACGGCCGGGAAGCCGCGGCGGAGCCCTCCTGCCCGCGCCCCGCTACGAGGAGCTGCGCGCCCTCGACCCGGCCGAGTCGGCCCCGGCCTGGCTTGCGGACACCGTCCGTGACCAGTGGGACGACCTGGACGTGGCAGGCCGCCCGGCTGGTGAGTACCTGCTCGTCCGGCAGCCGTCCGCCTGGGGCTACTCAAAGGCCAGCTGGGAGGTGAACCTCGGCTGCAACTACGCCTGCAAGCACTGCTACCTCGGGCTCAAGGTGAACTCGGGCATGCCGCTGGACGAGAAGCTCCAGTGCCTGGAGGTCATGGCCGAGGCCGGGGCGCTGTGGCTCCAGATCACCGGCGGTGAGCCGACCATCGACAAGGACTTCATGCGGTCGTACCGCCGGGCGTTCGAGCTGGGCATGATGATCACGGTTTCCACCAACGGATCGCTCCTGTGGCGCGAGAACCTGCTCCGCCTCTTCGATGAGTGCCCGCCCTACCGCGTCACGGTCTCCATGTACGGCGCGACGAAGGCCAGTTACGACGAGCTGACGCAGCGGGACGGCGCCTGGGACCTGTTCGTCCAGGGCATGAACGCCGCCCGCCGGGCTCGGCTGCCGCTGCGCATGAGCATCATCGTCACCGAGGACAACGCGCCGGAAGAACAGGCGATGATCGACCTCTGCGAGCAGTGGGGCGTGGAGTACAACGTCTTCACCAACATGACCCCCACCATCTACGGGGGCGGTGAGGTCCTCACCGCGCAGTCCAAGGACCACTTGCGGATGCGGAAGCCGTTCACGGGCTGCAACGCCGGCCACACCTTCTTCCACACCGACCCGCACGGGCTGGTGTCCATCTGCAAGATCGGCCGCAACGACCAGATCAGCCTCCCCCGTGAGGGGATCCAGGGCCTTGCCCGGCTGGGTGCGATCGCGGACCGCCTCATGCTTCGCACCGGAGGCTGCTCAGGTTGCCAGCTCTCCGGTTCCTGCACCGTGTGCAGGCCCCTGGCCAAGCACTACCAGGAGGCGAAGGCACCACTCGCAAGTTACTGCCAGCACGGACAGAAGAAAGCAGGCTGAAATGACCGCTGTAGCAGTCGAGATCTCCCCGAGGCGCCCGCTGCCCGACGACGGGCCCACCCAGTCAGGAGGCCTGCCGTACTTCACGCGGCCCGTCCTCGCCGCCGCCCCGCCGGTCACCGAGATCACCGCCATCACCGACATGGACGAGGTCATGGACAGCGTGAAGTGCTCATGCAACGCGGGCGACGACAACCCTCACTGACCTGATCAGATCTGCGTCTGACCCGGTCCTGAATGCGCAGGCCCCGGCGTGTTGGCGCTGGGGCCTGTGGCAGGTGCGCGGCATGGGTAGCGTGCGAGCATGCGTTTTCACTGGGGCTGGATCGAGCCCGTGATGCCCGTGCCGTACGTGCCGACTCTCGGCCCTGTCCGTCGAGAGGACCCGCTCCCCGACCTGTTCGAGGCAGTCATGGAGGTCGCCGGAACCGGCCGCTTCCTCCCGTACGACAAAGACCGCCGCTGGTCCCACACCAAGGCTGAACGCGTCCTGGTCGACGCCATCGAGCATGACCACCGCCAGACCCTCGTGCCCACGCTGGTCGAGCGCCGCGCCGGTGTCGTGAAGGTCCACGTGTACGGGGCTGCCCCGGACAGCCTGTCCGCCGGCGCCGACCTGGCTCGGAAACTCGCTTCCGTCCACGGTGCCGCCGAGGCCCGGGTCGTCTGGTTCCTCGGCCCCGACCAGCCCGAGGCGTACGCCCAGGGCGCGGGAACCCGCGTTCAGCTCAAGGACTTCAATGACGGACCTGGCCAGGCTCCGGGCGTGCCGGTCCACGAGGACAAGCAGATTTCCGAGGAGGCCGGTTTCGGTGCCTTCGCCGAGCAGATGGCGGCTGACGGGTTCGCGTTCCTGCACGAACAGATGCGCGCCGGGACCGTTGGCCCTGTCCTCACGGTCCTGCATGACGGCCGCGTGGCCGGCGCCATCGGCCCGATGGAGACCATGGCCGACGCCAGCGGAGCCGCTCGCCTGCTGCCCCAGTACTTCGGCGTGCTGTCGCAGTTCCGCGGCTGCGGCTACGGGCGGGCCCTGTGGCGCGCGGCGATGCGCTGGGGGCACCAGCACAGCGCCGTGTACCAGCTGCTCCAGACCGAGGTGGGAGGCGCCTCTGACCGCCTGTGCGCGGCCGAGGGGCTGACGTCGCTGGGGTTCGTCAACCAGAGGGATGTATGACGCCAGCCGACCGGCTGGAGGAGGTCCGCGAGCGTCGTGAAGGCGGCCCAGTGACCGATCTGGAGTACACGACACGAGACCGCCGCGTGTTCTTGATGACTCTGCGGCGCCTGCCCCGCCCGCTGGCGCCGGACCGGGTCGCGTGAAGACCATTACTCAAGGAAGAGAAGCAGATGAACCGGGTTGCGGTGCTCTCGGCAGGCTCATGGGGCACGACGTTCGCGCTGGTGCTCGCGGATGCCGGCAACGATGTCGTCCTGCACGCTCGCAGGCGTGAGGTCGTCGACTCGATCAACACCCGCCACGAGAACCCCGCCTACCTGCCGGGCATCGCTCTGCCAGCCTCCTTGCGGGCCACCGTGGATGTCTCCGAGGCTCTGGACGGTGCCGACTACGTGGTGGTGTCGATCCCGGCGCAGACCCCGCGGGCCAACCTCACCGCCTGGGCGCCGCTGATCGGGGGACGCACGGTCGTCGTAAGCCTGATGAAGGGCATCGAGACCCGCAGCGGGCTGCGGATGAGCGAGGTCATCACCGAGGTGACCGGCGTGCCCAGCGAGCGGGTCGCGGTGGTCTCCGGTCCGAACCTCGCCCGGGAGATCGCAGCCCGTCAGCCCGCCGCGTCAGTGATTGCCTGCCGCGACGAGACCACGGCCAAGGCGCTGCAAGAGGCGTGCCTGACCCCCTACTTCCGCCCGTACACCAACACAGACGTGGTCGGCTGCGAACTCGGCGGCGCGCTGAAGAACGTCATCGCGCTCGCCGTCGGGCTCGCCGCCGGCATGGGCCTGGGCCACAACGCCCGCGCCCTGTTGATCACCCGTGGCCTGGCGGAGACCGCCCGCCTCGGCACGGTTCTGGGCGCCGACCCGCTCAGCTTCTCCGGCCTGGCTGGAGTGGGCGACCTCATCGCCACGTGTATGTCGCCGCTGTCCCGCAACCGCACGTTCGGTGAACACCTCGGCCAGGGCATGACCGTGGACGAGGCAGCCACGGCCACCAGCCAGACCGCCGAGGGCGTCAAGTCGTCCCAGTCCATCTTGGAACTCGCCCGACGGCACGGGGTGGACATGCCCATCACTGAAGTCGTCGTGGACGTCATCCGGGGCGCGGCCACCGTTGCCGAGGCGGCCAGCATGCTCATGAACAGGTCTCCCAAGCCCGAGCTCTACGGCATGTGCTGAGGGGCGCTCCATACCTAACTGCGCCTGAAAGGTTCAGACTTATGGTGACTTGTTCGTCCGGCCGGACGGATCATCTAGTCCGCGTGCACTAGTTCATCACGGTGATGTACAACCCTGTCTATATGTACAGACGATCGTCGTAGATTGATACATTCCGCTTGGGGTGGGGCGGAGTGGTCGAGGCACAATGAACATGCCGAAATCGGCCATGGTCGTTTTGTGTCGGTGCTCCCCCTTGTGCGATTCGCGGGAGGGGTGGGGCGGTTCCTGTCCTTACTCCGCAAAGTCGGGCGTGGAGCCGCAGGTGGGCCCGGCATACCCATTGCCGGGCCCACCGTTTGTCCGGAGACGTTGCCCTGCTGGATTGGGGTGCGCGCCCAAGCGTGCGCCCATGGGCGCACGCTTGGGCGGAGGCGGGGCGTCTGCCGTCATCGCGGATGGCTGGGGTCGCTGCTGTGCCCGGCGGCCAATGGGTGAGGCGGGTGGGCGACAGCTTTCGGGCAACTTGGCGGCCGGTGCGGACCCGTGGAAGCCGGAGCGGGACACTCGGAGGTCAGGGCATCTACGCGTTCGCGGTTCCCGGATGGTGTTCCCATGGGAACACCACGGCGGGCTGAAACGGTTTGATGCGGGCCGGAACGGGTCGACACGGGTCGAGGCGGTTGGGATTTCTGCAGGTCGGAGAAATCGCAGGTCAGGGGCGATGTCGGGGACCCACTGTGCGGGGGGTCCCGGCCGTCGGCGTCAGCATCGTCATCCGCCCGGCACGGCAGACCGTCGGCTACCGAGGCGTCAGGGTGAAGCGGTGAGCACCGGCGTGCAGAGCGGTGATCGTCACGTAGCCGTCGACGACCTCCACGTCACCACGTGCGGCGTGGTGTCCGTCCCACACCTTCTCCCCGTTGACGCGCACCACCACGTCCTTGGCCGGTTGCGGGAGGACGACCACACCGACGGTGTGCTTCGGAGCGTGGACGGTCAGACTGAACCGTGCGCGGGAGTTGGTCCACGCGATCCCCAGTGGACCGTGCGGGGTGGGCAGTTCACCTTGCGCCCAGGCAACGCTCCCCGGGTGGGGACGCACCTTCCACTCGGTGTATCCCGGCGAGGTCGGCCGGCCGCCCAGGAGCTCGTGTGTCAGAGCAGGCAGAACACCCGTCGACCACCCGTGGGCCATGCTGGTGAAACCGCCCTCGTAGAGCGACCCGTTGGGACCGATGCCCTCCCAGTTGGTGACGCCCGGGTCATGGCTGTCCATCCAGCCGTAGGTGCGCCGGATCTGGTCCAGTGCGGAGTCCGCGCGCCCGGTGAGGAAGCGGGCGACGATCTCCGGGTACGAGGTGAACGCGTACACGCGCTGCGAGGCGCCACCGAAAATGGTGTCGTTGTCCATGAACGCATTGCCGTAACGCAGCTGCGTGGTGGCATCGAGATGTGCGAGAGCGCTCGTGGCACGCTCGGAGTCGGCGACCCCAGCGGTGATGGCGATGGCATTGCCGTCCTGGGCGTGCCGGACCGGGCCGGTCGCGGAGTCGAGGTAGGCGCCCGCCGACTCGTCCCACAGACAGGTGTTGACAGCCTGGGTGACGTCGTCGGCGCGTCGCGCCCATCGTGTGGCGTCCGCGTCGTGCCCGAGCCACCGTGCCAGGCGTGCCGCGTCGTTGAGGGCCTGGACGTAGAGAGCGTTGTAGTAGGTGATCCGGCCGGTGCGGTCCAGGAAGGCGTAGTCGCCGTAGCCCGCGGTGTCGTTGAGCCCCTTGCTGAGCAGTCCGGCCGTGTCGGTGACGCCGGGATACCACGCGTCCAGGACTTTCAGCAGGTTCGGGTAGTAGTGGGCAGCGTAGGCCCGGTCCCCGGTGTACAGGACGTAGTCCCAGCTGCAGGTCACCCACCACAGGGGATAGTCGAACAGGTGAAGGTCGTAGTGGGCGATGGATGCCGGGGGGATCCAGCCGTCGGCCCGCTGGTGGTCGGCGAGGTCCGCCAGGACGTTGCGCGCCGCGACCGCGGCCTCGTCGTGCGTGAGGTAAAGGGTCCGCGCGGACACCGCGAGGTCGCCGACGTAGGGGTCGCGGTCCCGCTTGGCGCCGTCCTGCAGAACCAGCCTTCCCTCGAGCGACTCGCTCCAGGCGTTGCGAGGATCGACGTCGTCACGGCGGCACGTGTCGGTGACAAGCTCGTTGGTGTACGACGCGCCGTACCAGTAGCGGTTCAAGTCCTCCTCGGAGCACTCGAACCAGCCACGGTAGGTGTCCGGTGTCCCCAGATAGGCGCTGAACTCCAGGGCTACGGCATCGACCGCGACCGTGCCCCAGGGCTGCGCCGCGGGGGCGTCGGTGGCCAGGGCGTCCAGAGTGATCTTCAGGTACCGGAATCCGTGCAGTCCGTCCGCGTAGACCTTGTCCCCGGCCTGGAAGCCCTTGCGGTCGAGCCAGTCGGCGCCCAGGGCGGGAACGGCGAACTGGTCGGTTCCCTGGCCCGCTCCGCCGGCCTGGTCGGAGCGAGTGAAGTCGGAGCGGTCGCTCAAGAACTGCTTCGTCTCCGAAAAGGCCAGGCGCACCCCGGGAGAGTTGTCGGAGGCCGAGGCGAAGCGGAGACGCGGATACCCCACGACGACCTTGCCGAAGTCGAGCGTCACACTCGGCGCGGCGACCACCGCGATCGGCTCGGGCCACACCTCGTTGACACGGGTGAAAGCGCCGTGCGGCGTGTCCTGGACCGCGGTCACGGTGATACGGATCCGGGTGGTGGTCACCGTCGCCGCGAACGGCACCGCACACTGGACGACATCGTTGTCTGCGATCGTGGCGGCGGTCCGCCACTGCTCGTCCTGCCAGGCCTCGACAGTGAAGTCGGTCGGTACGCCGTCGCTGTTGGAGACGAGTGTGAGACCGGACAGCTCCTTCGGCGCAGGCAGCGTGATGGTCAGCGTGTCGGGTCCGGCGGCAATCGTGTCGTCGTTCCAGAACGTGTCCGGGTCTCCGTCGATGGCGTTGTCGGCCACGTAGGTGCGCGGCTTGCCGTCGTTGCCGTTGTTGCCGGCGTGTGCGGAGGACGCCTCGGCAACCGTTCCCTCGGGCCACCTGGGCGGGACCGCCGGCTTCTCACGGTGCAGGACGGTCGCGGCCCCGCCCGCTCGCAGCAGGGCGTCGGGCCGTCGTACATCGCCGGTGGTGGCGATGACCCGGACCGGCCGCACGGTGGGGGACGACGGCGCCTGCACGTAGCGGTGCCAGGATCTGCTCCCCCCGGCGGCTTTGGGCGCGGCCTTTCCCGGGGGAGTCGCGCCGACCGACGCAGCCGCCGTTCCGGAAACCGTGACGGACAGCGCCACGGCACTGGCTCCCGCCACCACCACTGCGCGTCGGCCGGGGCCTGGCCGCGAAGCCTGCTCGTCACTCGGGCTCATGCTGCCTCATCTCTCATCACCATTGATTGAAACGATTCAGTCCCAGGGGGTGACGTGAAGCTATCGCAGGGCGTTCCCGGCGTACAGAGGTTGCACAGGGTGGGCCGCTCTCCGTGCGGGAATGGGCGGAAATGGCCTACGACTCGCCCCGCGGAAGCCGCTGTGCGGCGTCGTCCAGGGAGGTGGCGAACAACCCCTTTCCCGTGCCCGCCACGCCCGCTGCCATCGTGAGCCGGACATTCGCCTCGGCCGGTGCGATGGCATGGAACACCGGATCACGGGCCGCCGCGGCGCGGGCACTCAAACGTTTCACGGGCTCGCTGGAACGGCGGTCGGCGGACGTTCCCCCCGCACGAAAGGCCCGGCACCGATGCCTTCCGGTGCCGGGCCCTTCCCTGGTGGTCGGCCTGTCCGGACCCTCAACCGGAGAAGTCGACCCGCGCGACCCGTAGTGGGCCGCGCAGCCTGAGACGCAGGTCGTGCACACCGTCGGCCGCGAACTCGGCGCCGGTGGTCGTGTAGTCGTACGGGCTCTTCGTCCCGCCGAAGGTGACCGTCGCGAGTGACGGGCCCCCGTCCAGCGACACCTCGACGACTCCTTCGCCGGATGCCTCGACATCGACCCGCGTGACGCCGCTTGCGAAGTTGCAGCCGCGGTAGGCGAGTTCGCCCGTCGCGTCGGCCCTCGGCGTCACCGCGTCGCCCGACACCTTCGTACGGTCGACGATCTCGACGTCCCGCTGTTCGTCGAAGTCGACTGCGTTCAGGCCGAGTTCGCGCACCGGACGGGGGGTGGCGGGCTCGCCTGCGAGGTCGGTCGTGGTGCGCAGACGGATGTCCTCGCTGGACGCGCCCGCGAGAAGTTCGTACGCGCCCGGCTCCAGACGGGTCCTGCCGACCGCCACGTCCCAGAACTCCAGCGCGGAGAGGGGGAGTTCGAAGGTCAGCCGCTCCGAGGTGCCGGGGGCGAGGTGGAGGCGCCGGTGGGCCAGCAGCTCGCGGCGGGGGCGCGGCACCGACGGGTCCACGGCGCGCCCGTAGAGCTGGGCCACCTCGTCCGCGGGCGCCTCGCCCGTGTTGGAGACCGTGAAGGAAACCTTCAGTACGGCTTCCGCCTCGGTGACCTCCAGATCCTCGTACGCGAACGTCGTGTACGCGAGACCGTGGCCGAACGGGAACAGCGGGGTGCCCTCGAAGTACAGATACGTCTGGCGGCCGCCGATCACGTCGTAGTCGAGCAGGTCGGGCAGGTCCGTGTCGGAGGCGTACCAGGTCTGCGGGAGGCGGCCCGCGGGGGAGACGTCGCCGGCCAGGACGCGGGCCAGGGCGGTGCCCGCCGCCTGGCCGCCGTGTGCGGTCCACATGACGGCGGGGAGGTCGCTGGGGTCCACCGCGTAGGGGTACGCCGAGACCAGGGCGAGGACGGTGTCCGGGTTCGCGGCGCGGGCGGCGCGCAGCAGGCGCTCCTGGTGGGCGGGGAGCCGGAGGGTGCTGCGGTCCTCCGTCTCGCGGCCGTTGATGTGCGGGTCGTTGCCCGCCACGACCACGACCACGTCGGCCGCCTGGGCCACGCGGGCCACGGCGTCCTCGCCGCGCTCGGTGAACTCCAGCTCGAAAATCTCCGGGGCGTCGTCGGCAACCCTGACGCCGTCGGCGGCGACACAGAGGTGTCCACCCGTCCCGACATGCCTCAGGAGGTGGCCGCTCCCATGGGATCCGGAGCGGGAATCCGCCGGTTCGAGGCGGAACGTCTCCTGGACGACCCAGCCACCCGGCTGGTCGGCGGACGCGCGGAGGTAGCCGTCCTCGGCGACCGAGAGGTAGCGGCCGTCGGGGGCCCGCAGGGTCAGCAGCCCCTCGCCCCAGTCGATCAGCGCGAGGTCGGTGCCGGTGGCGTCGGTGGTGAGGGGCGGCAGGTCCGTGCGGCCCGCGAGCAGGGCCGGGTCCAGCGCGCCCCCGGCGCCGCGCACCTCGTCGTCCGCGTCCCCGGCGAGGGGCACCGACAGATAGGTGCCGGAGGAGGTCCTCAGGCGTACGCGGTCCACGCCCTCGGCGAAGTCGACGTGCTCGGCGCCGAAGCGCTCGTACAGACCCTCCAGCGGTGTGGAGCGGTGGATGAGTGTGCCGCTGTACCAGTCGAGCTTGCACTCGTCGGCGAGGAGGCCCACGACGGCGACGCGCACGCCCGGGCCGAGTGGCAGCAGGCCGTCGTTCTTGAGGAGGACGATCGCCTGCTCGGCCGCCTCCCGGGCGAGCGCGCGGTGGGCCGGGGTGTCGAAGCCCGAGGCGCCGGCATGGGGGTCCGTGTGCGGGTCGAACTCGCCGAGCCGGAAGCGGATCGCGAGCTGGCGGCGGACGGCCGCGTCGATGTCCGTCTCGCTCAGCAGGCCCTTCCCCAAGGCCCCTCGGACCCGGTCCACGATCTTCGAACCGTCCGTTCCGTGGTCCGTGAAGCTGTCGACCCCGGCGAGGATCGCGGCGGCGGTCGCCTCCTCGTGGGTGTCGAAGTAGTGCTCGGAGTCGACCAGGTTGGAGGGGGCACCCGCGTCGGAGCACACCAGGAGGTCCTGGTCCGTCCAGGTGCGCAGGTGTTCCCGGAGGTACGGGGAGACGTGGTTGGGGCGGCCGTTGACCAGGTTGTACGCCGGCATCACGCCCGCCACCGCGCCCGCCTCGACGGTCGCGCGGAAGGCCCGCAGGTCGTACTCGTGCAGCACGCGAGGGCGGACCGAGGAGGAGGTGGTGTCCCTGTCCGTCTCGTTGTTGTGGGCGAGCCAGTGCTTGAGGACGGGGGCCGTGCGCCAGTGGTCGGGGTGGTCGCCGCGCAGGCCCCGGGTGTACGCAGTGGCGATCGCGGAGGTGAGCTTCGGGTCCTCCGAGTAGCCCTCCTCGTTGCGGCCCCACAGCGGGTGGCGCAGCAGATTGACCGTGGGGGACCAGACGTTGAGGCCCACCCGGTCGTCGCGGGCGCGCATCGCGCGGACCTCGGTCGAGACCGCCTCGCCGACGCGGCGTACGAGTTCGTCGTTCCAGGTCGCGCCGAGGCCGACGGCCTGGGGGAAGACCGTCGCCGGGCCCATCCAGGCCACACCGTGCAGCGCCTCCTGGCCGGTGCGGAACGCGGCCACCCCGAGTCGCTCCACGGCGGGCGCGAACTGGTGCAGGAACGCGATGCGCTCGTCGAGCGTGAGCCGCGCCAGCAGATCGTCGATGCGCTTCGCGAACGGCAGCCGCGGATCGCGAAAAGGCGGCGTAGGCGGCGTTTGTGCGGTCACGTGGTGATCCCTTTGCGGTGGAGCGACGGGGTGCTTTCGAAGCGCTTCGATGCTCGATCGCCCGAGGGGTGGGTGTCAAGACACCTCGACGCAACAACTCCGTTTCCTCATTGGCATTTCAAGCGCCGGATGAGTCCGGTCCAGTCCTTCACACCTCCGAGGAATCTTGGAATCGGCTCTTGTGCACCCCCAGGTGTTCACTTAACCTCGCAGCAACATCGAAGCGCTTCGACTAGTGGGGCGGCTCCCTCGGGAGTACGCAGTCCTCCACGTAGTCCTCCGAGGACCGCTTCGGCTCAGCCAGTTCCACTCAAGACACCGCAGCCGACGGCTCCACCGCCGGGTGTCCTGCTGTGCGCCATGAAGGGTTGACGCAATGACGCCGAACGCCGCCACCTCCGCCACCTCCGCTCCCAGCCGGAGAAGCTTCCTCGCCTCCACGGCGGTCGCCGCCGCGGCGGTCGCGGGAGGGATGCCGCTGCTCGCCGCCTGCGGGGGCTCGGACAGCGGCTCGGGCGGGGGCACGTCGGCGGGCAAGAACGCCAAGAAGCTGCTGCCGGCCTACGTCGCGACCAACGTCGTGACCCCTGACATCGCCGCCAAGAACGGCTCCGCGGTCGGCTTCACCAGCAAGCTCGACATCGCTTCCCTGAAGACCTCGGTGCCGAAGAAGCTCGGCAAGGGCGGCAAGGTCAGCATCATGTCGCCGTTCTGGGGTTCCCCGCCGAAGGGGGACAACGCCTACTACAAGGCGATGAACGACCTGATCGGTGTCGATGTCCAGTGGCAGAACCAGGACGGCAACACCTACGACCAGAAGCTCGGCGCGGTCCTGGCCTCCAGTGACATCCCGGACGTCGTGGTCATCCCCGGCTGGAACATGGGCGGCAAGATACCCAGCGCCATCATCGGCAAGTTCGCGGACCTCGGCCCGTACCTCTCCGGGGACGCGATCAAGGAGTACCCGAACCTCGCGGCGATCCCGACGGACGCCTGGCAGCGCTCCCTCTTCGGCGGCAAACTGCGCGGCCTGCCGCAGCCGGCCCCGTACGTCACCGGCATCGTGCCCCTGTACCGCAAGGACATCTTCGACAAGGAGGGGTACGAAATCCCCACCTCGGCCGACGAGTTCACGGCGCTGTGCAAGGAGATCACCAACGCCAAGGCCAAGCGGTGGGCCTGCCTCGACATGAAGTGGACCGCCTTCCAGTCCTTCGGTGTGCTCTCGGGCAGTGAGAAGCCGCTCGGCTGGAACCTCGTCGACGGCAAGATGGTCTACCGCATCGAGACCCAGGAGTACCTCGAAGCGCTGGAGTGGACCCGCAAGCTGTTCGCCGCCGGATACGTCCACCCGGACGCCAGACTGGGCAAGAGCGCGGCCACCGACCCGGGCCCCAAGTTCGCGGCCGGCGAGTTCCTCATCTACGCCCAGAACATCTCGCAGTGGTGGAGCCGCACCGCCGAACAGGCCACCCAGAACCCGGACTACAAGATCTGGGGCATGGACATCTTCGGCCACGACGGCGGTGCCCCGACCCTCTGGGCCGAGCAGCCGGCCGGCATCTTCGCCTTCGTCAGCAAGAAGGCCTCCGAGTCCGTGATCCGTGACGTGCTCGCCGTCGCGAACGTCACCGCCGCACCGTACGGCACCAAGGAGTACATGCTCACCAACTACGGCGTCGAGGGCACCCACTACACCGTCAAGAACGGCGTTCCCACCAAGACCGACCAGGGCAACAACGAGGTCATCAACGCCTACGTCATGGTCGCGAGCCCGACCGCGACCATCGCCCACCCCGACTTTCCCGAGGTCGCCAAGGCACAGGTCGAGTGGCAGCAGCGGATGGGCGCCTTCACCAAGAAGTCCTCCTTCTACGGCATGCAGATCACCGAGCCCTCCCGCTACACCAACCTCTCCAACGACTTCGAGCAGCTGGAGGACGACATCGTCCGCGGCCGCAAGAAGATCAGCGACATGCAGCAGGCCGTCTCCGACTGGAAGAGCAAGGGCGGCGACAAACTGCGCGACTGGTACAAGAAGCTGCTCGACGAGAACGGCTCGGCGACGAGCTGACCGGGTACCGAGGCAAGGAGAACGGCCGTGTCCCACAGCACGGTGCCTCGGAGCGGGACCGAGGCCGACACGACAGGGAAGACCCCGGTGGCGTCCGGCGGCGCCACCGGTTCCCGGGAGAAACGCCCCTCCGGGAAGGTGAGCCTGCGGCTCAGGTTCAGACGCGACCGCGTCCTGCTCCTGATGACGCTGCCGGCGGTCCTGCTGGTCCTGCTCTTCAACTACGTGCCGATCCTCGGCAACATCGTCGCCTTCCAGGACTACGACCCGTACATCAGCGACAACGGCATCGTCTCCATGCTGCACAGCCCCTGGGTGGGCATCGAGAACTTCCAGCGGGTCTTCGCGGACTCGGCGTTCTGGAGCGCCGTGCAGAACACCCTCGTGCTGTTCTTCCTCCAGCTCGTCCTGTACTTCCCGATCCCGATCGTGCTCGCGCTGCTCATCAACAGCGTGGTCAGGCCCAGGGTCCGGGCGCTCTCGCAGGCCATCCTCTACCTGCCGCACTTCTTCTCCTGGGTGCTGGTCATCGCCGTCTTCCAGCAGCTCTTCGGCGGCGCCGGAATCCTCTCGCAGTTGCTGCGGCAGCACGGGTACGACGGTCTCGACATCATGACCGACCCCAACACCTTCAAGTTCCTGATCACCGCGGAGAGCGTGTGGAAGGACGCCGGCTGGGGGATCATCGTCTTCCTCGCCGCGCTGTCCTCGGTCAGCCCGGACCTGTACGAGGCCGCCGCGATGGACGGCGCGGGTCGCTGGCGCCGCATGTGGCACGTCACGTTGCCCGCGCTGCGCCCGGTGATCGCCCTGCTGTTGGTGCTCCGCGTCGGTGACGCCCTCACCGTCGGCTTCGAACAGATCCTGCTCCAGCGCGACGCCGTCGGACCAGGAGCGGCGGAGGTCCTCGACACCTTCGTCTGGTGGAACGGCGTCCGCAACCAGGACTTCGGCTACGCGGCGGCCGCCGGACTGATCAAGGGCGTGGTCAGCCTCGGCCTGGTCCTCGCCGCGAACAAGGTGGCCCATCTCATGGGCGAGCAGGGGGTGTACAAGAAGTGACCGCAGTCATCGACAAACCCGTGCGCGGCCCCGGCCGCCTGGCCGCGCCGCCCCGGCCGGTGTGGGAGGAAGAGCCCAGCAAGGCAGGCCTCGCGGGCAAGGGACTCGTGCTGACCCTCGCCTGCCTGGGGATCTTCTTCCCGCTGTGGATCGTCATCGTCACCAGCCTCTCCTCACGGAAGACCATCGACGAGGCCGGAGGCCTGGTGATGGTGCCCAAGGGCATCACCTTCGTCGCCTACAAGGAACTCCTCAGCGGCGGCCAGGTCACCCGCGCCTCGGTCATCAGCATCCTGATCACCCTAGTCGGGACGCTGTTCTCCATGGCGGTGTCCGTCCTGTGTGCCTACGGCCTCTCCCGCATCGGCTCGCTCGGCCACCGCTGGATCCTGATGACGCTGCTGGCGACCATGTTCTTCAGCGCCGGTCTCATCCCGACCTATCTGCTGGTGCAGTCGCTGGGCCTGACCGACAGCTATCTCGCGCTGATCCTCCCGAGCGCGATCAGCGTCTTCAACATCCTGGTGCTGCGCGGCTTCTTCATGGGCATCTCGCAGGAACTCATCGACAGTGCCCGCATCGACGGCGCCGGTGACCTCCGCATTCTGTTGCGGATCGTCATGCCGCTCTCCCGCGCCGTCCTCGCGGTGATCACCCTCTTCTACGCCGTCGGGTACTGGAGCGCCTGGTTCAACGCCTCGCTCTACCTCAACGACCAGGACATGATGCCGCTGCAGAACGTCATGATCCAGCTCGTGCAGAAGCAGGAGGCCCCGGTGGGCCTCGGCCAGGCCATCAAGACCGGCCAACTGTCGGGCCTGGCCGTGCAGATGGCGGTCATGGTGATGGCGTTGCTTCCGGTGGCCGTGTTGTCGCCGTTCGTGCAGCGGCATTTCAGGAAGGGCATGTTGACGGGCGCGGTGAAGGGCTGACCGGCGCCTGTCGAAGAGGACTCTCCGGTTGCTCGGCGACCGCGGCTCGTTCGTGGCCGGCCGCGCCCACGCGGCGGAGCCGTATATCGATACGGCCCCGCGCCCCTCAGGTAACTCCCCTGACCGTCTCTCCGTAGAACGAGGTATGTCATGCACGCGTCCCGACTGAGCCGCCGTGCCGTTCTCGCCGGGAGTGCCGCCACCGCGCTCACCACCGTGGCGCTCCCGCAGGGCCGCGCGCACGCCGCCGAGGTCACCGCCGCCACCCCCTCCTACCGCTGGCGCAACGCCGTCATCGGCGGTACCGGGTTCATCACCGGGGTGCTGTTCCACCCGGCCGTACGAGGGCTCGCCTATGCCCGGACCGACATCGGCGGCGCCTACCGCTGGGACGAGCGCGCCGCCCGCTGGACCCCGCTCACCGACCACCTCGGCTGGGACGACTGGAACCTGCTCGGTGTCGAGTCGCTCGCCGTCGACCCCGCGCACCCGGACCGGCTCTACCTCGCCCTCGGCACGTACGCCCAGTCGTGGGCGGGCAACGGCGCGGTCCTGCGCTCCGACGACCGCGGTGCCACCTGGACCCGCACCGACCTGAACGTGAAGCTCGGCGCCAACGAGGACGGGCGAGGGGCCGGGGAGCGGCTCCTCGTCGACCCGCGCGACAACGACACCCTGTGGCTGGGGACCAGACACGACGGGCTGCTCAAGTCCACGGACCGGGGCGCCACCTGGGCGGGCGTGGGTACCTTCCCGGCGAACGCGAACTCCGCCGGGCAGGGCATCACCTTCCTCGTCGCGGCCGGGCGCGCCGTCTACGCCGGCTGGGGCGACGGCGACGGCACCACGGGCACGGCGAACCTGTACCGCACCTCCGACGGCACGACCTGGGAGGCCGTCCCCGGGCAGCCGTCCGGCACCGCCGCCAAGGTCCCGCTCCGCGCCGCGTACGACCGGCTCACCCGCGAGCTGTACGTGACGTACGGCGACGCGCCCGGCCCAGGCGGCCAGTCCGACGGCAGCGTGCACAAGCTGCGCACGGCGACCGGGAAGTGGACCGAGGTCACTCCGGTGAAGCCGGGTGGCACGACGGCTGGGAGCGCCGCCCACGCGTTGAGCGGTGGGAGCTCGGCGGACACCTTCGCCTATGGCGGTGTCGCCGTCGACGCCCGCCGCGCGGGCACCGTCGTCGTCTCCACCAACAACCGGTGGGCCGACGGCGACACCGTGTTCCGGTCCACCGACGGTGGCCGTACCTGGGCGTCCCTCAAGGACGTGGCTGTCTTCGACGTGTCCGAGACTCCTTTCCTCGACTGGGGAGACGACCAGCCGAAGTTCGGCTGGTGGATCCAGGCGCTCGCCCTTGACCCGTACGACTCGAAGCACCTCGTGTACGGGACCGGCGCGACCCTCTACGGCACCCGCGACCTCAGGCGCTGGGCGCCGCGGATCCGCGGTCTGGAGGAGACGGCCGTGCGCCAGCTGATCTCGCCCCCGGCCGGGGAGGCGCATCTGATCAGCGGACTCGGGGACATCGGCGTGATGTACCACGAGCGGCTCACGGCGTCTCCGTCACGCGGCATGGCGACGAATCCCGTGTTCGGGTCGGCGACGGGACTCGCGCAGGCCGCGGCCAAGCCGTCGTACGTCGTCCGGACGGGCTGGGGCGACCACGGCAACGGCGCGTACTCCCACGACGGCGGGCGGACCTGGGCACCCTTCACGGCCCAGCCCGACATCGCCAAGAACGCACCGGGGCCGATCGCCACCAGCGCCGACGGCGGTACGCTGCTGTGGTCCTTCGTGCACTGGGACGGCACGAAGTACGCGGCTCACCGCTCGGCGGACAACGGCGCGACCTGGTCCGAGGTCTCCTCCTTCCCGAAGGGCGCCACGCCGGTCGCCGACCCGGCCGACCCGACGCTCTTCTACGCGTACGACACCGACACGGGAACGCTGTACGCCAGCACTGACAGTGGCCGCTCCTTCACCGCCCGTGCCGGTGGACTGCCCTCCGGGGACAACCAGTTCAAGCTGGCCGCCGCCCCTGGGCGGAGCGGTGACCTGTGGCTGAGCGTGAAGTGGAACGGGCTCTACCGGTCCACCGACGGTGGCGTCACCTTCGCCAGGATCGCCGGTTGCTGGGCCTCGTACACCCTCGGCTTCGGCAAGGCGGCCGACGGCGCCGACTACCCGGCCGTCTACCAGGTCGGCTCCACGGAGACGATCACCGCCGTCTACCGCTCCGACGACGCGGCCGAGACCTGGGTGCGGATCAACGACGATGCCCACCAGTGGGGCTGGATCGGCGAGGTCATCACCGGAGACCCGCGTGTGTACGGCCGTGTGTACCTCGGTACGAACGGGCGCGGCATCCAGTACGGGGAGCCGGTCTGATGCCGACGCTCGCAGACGCCACCCGCGGCCGCATCCTCTTCGGCGGCGACTACAACCCCGAGCAGTGGCCGGAGGAACTCTGGCAGGAGGACATACGGCTCATGAAGGAGGCCGGCGTCAACTCCGTCACCGTCGGCGTCTTCTCCTGGGCCAAGCTCGAACCGACGCCCGGCGCACGGGAGTTCGGCTGGCTCGACCGACTCATGGACCTCCTGCACGAGAACGGCATCGGAGCCGTCCTCGCCACCCCCACCTCCTCGCCCCCGCCCTGGATGGGCCGGCTCCACCCGGAGACCCTGCCCCGCGACGCGGACGGCCGTGTCGAGTGGTGGGGAGGCCGCCAGCACTTCGCCCACTCCAGCGCCGTCTACCGGCGCCACGCCGCCGCCATCACCGAAGACCTCGCCGCCCGCTACGGCGGCCATCCCGCCCTCACGATGTGGCACATCAACAACGAGTACTGCACCTACGACTGGGGCGACGAGGCGGCCGCCGCCTTCCGGCGCTGGCTCCAGAGCAAGTACGGCACGCTCGACGCCCTCAACACCGCCTGGGGCACCGCCTTCTGGAGCCAGGGCTACGACGTCTGGGAAGGCGTCCTCCCGCCGCGCCACGCCCACTACATGAACAATCCGACCCAGGTCCTCGACTTCAAGCGCTTCACCTCCGACGCCCTCCTGGAGTGCTACCTCGCCGAACGCGACATCGTCGCCCGGCACACCCCGCACATCCCCGTGACCACCAACTTCATGCCGTTCTGGCAGGGCCAGGACGGCTGGGCGTGGGCCGAGCGGGAGGACGTGGTCTCCGTCGACATCTATCCGGACCCGCGCGACCCGCTCGGCGCCCAGTACGGCGCGCTCATCCACGACATGACCCGCTCGCAGGCCCGCGGCGGGCCCTGGATGGTCATGGAGCAGGCGGCGGGGCCCGTGAACTGGCGTGGTGTGAACCACCCGAAGCCCCGCGGGCTCAACCGGCTCTGGTCCCTCCAGGCCGTCGCCCGCGGCGCGGACGCCGTCTGCTATTTCCAGTGGCGGCAGTCCCGGCAGGGCGCCGAGAAATTCCACTCCGGCATGGTCAGCCACGCGGGGGAGCGCGGCCGCACCTTCCAGGAGGTCAAGCGGATCGGGTCCGAACTCGCCCTGCTGAGTGCCAAGGTGACGGATACACGGGTCGTCGGCGCCGACGTCGCCGTACTGCTGGACTGGAACGCCTGGTGGGCGAGTCAGCAGGACGGGCGGCTGTCCTCCGAGGTCGACCACCAGAGCGTCGTACGCGCCTGGCACCGCGCGCTGTGGGAGGCCGACATCACCGCCTCCTTCGCCCACCCCGAGCACGACCTGTCCGCGTACAAGCTGGTCGTCGTCCCGCAGCTGTATCTGCTGACGGACAGGGCGATCGACAACCTCGTCGGGTACGTACGCGGCGGTGGCACCCTCGTCTCCGGCTTCCTGACCGGTGTCGCCGACCAGGACGACCGGGTACGGCCCGGCGGCATGGACGAGCGGCTGCGCGAACTCTTCGGCATCCGCACCCTGCACGAGTGGTGGCCGCTGGACGCCGACGAGAAGGCCGAGGCCGAGGGCTTCCGGGGCACGCTGTGGTCCGAGGAGATCGAGGCCGCGGACGACACCTACGCGGTCGTCCCGTACAAGGGCGGTGAACTGGACGGTCTTCCGGCCGTGCTGCGCAAGGGCCGCGCCTGGTACCTCTCCACCCTCCCCGAGCCCGAGGCGCTGTGGCCGCTGCTCGCCGGGATCGCCGAGGACGCGGGCGTACGGCCGCCACTCGACCACCTCCCGGCGGACGTGGAGGCGGTACGCCGGGGCGAACTGCTCTTCCTGCTCCACCACGGGCGGGACACGGTGACCGTGCCGGTGCCGGGACGCCATCGCGACCTGCTGACCGGCCAGGACGTTGTCGATGCCGTGGAGCTGGGGCGGTACGGGGTCGTCGTACTGGAGGCAGCGCCATGAGCGAGCCCGTGGGCGGCCCCACGGACGATCCCGTCCACGGCTCCACCGACGCTCCCGTCCACGGCACCTGGGAGCCCGCCCCCGCCGCCCGCTGGGAAGACGCCTTCTTGAGCGGGAACGGCCGACACGGCGTCATGGTGTTCGGTGATCCGAACGACGACCGGGTCATCGTCAACCACCACTCCCTGGTCCGCCCGAACGGCAGTGCGGCCGCCCGGCCGCCCGAGCTGGCCGAACGGCTGAAGAGCGTCCAGGACCGGTTGCTGGCCGGTGACGTCGACGCCGGGGAGGACTTCACCGACGGGCGACCGCTGCTGTGGGTGCAGCCCTTCCATCCGGCCTTCCAGGTGCGGCTGCGCCGGGCGCCACGGGAGTCGCGCGCGTACCGGCGCGAGGCCGACTTCACCACCGGTGTCGTCCGCGCCGAGTGCGGGGACCGGCGCAGCGAGGTCTTCGTGTCGCGTGCGGACGACGTCATCGTCCAGCACGTGACCGAGGCCGACCTCACCGTCGACGTGACGCTCGACCACCGACTGCCGGGCGCCCCATCGGATCTGACGGTCGGCCACAGTTCCGTCCTCACCGCCGAGGGCGCTCTCCTCACCCTGCGGGCCCGCTATCCGGGCAGCGAGCGGGCGTACACCGGGGTGACGCTCGCCGTGGTCACCGGTGGCCGGACGCTCACCGCGCCGCCCGGGATACGGGTCGAGGGCGCGCGTTCGGTGCTGCTGCTCACGCGGGTACGGCGGCACAAGGGGGAGTGGGACGCACTCGCCGAGGCCCGTGAGCTGCGCGCCCTGCTGCCCGACGGCGACGAGGACGCGTACGGCCGTCTCCTCGCCCGGCACACCGCCCTGCACCGCCCCGCCTACCTGCGGGCGGGCCTGGAGCTGGGCGCCGACCCGGCCGAACGGGCGCTCCCCGGCTCGGAGTTGGTCCGCCGTCCGAAGAGCCCCGCCCTGCTCGAACGGCTCTTCGCGGCCGGTCGTCACCACCTGCTGTCCGCCGCTGGAACGCTGCCGCCACGGCTGACCGGGCTGTGGACCGGCGACTGGGACACCGCCTGGTCGGGAGCCTTCACCACCGACGCCAACGTCAATCTCCAGACGGCGTCGGCCGCCGCGGCGGCGCTTCCGGAGGTGTCCGAGGCCCATGCCGCCCTGATCCACGGCCAGTTGCCGCACTGGCGCGACAACGCCCGGGCGATCTTCGGCACCCGGGGTGTCGTCGCCCCCGCGCACACCGACGGCGAGTCCGGGCACGTCTACCACCTCAGCCGCGAGTACCCGCTGCATGTGTGGACGGCGGGCGCCGACTGGCTGCTGAAGCCCCTCGTGGACCACGACGAGACGCGCGGCGCACGCGATCCGCGCCTGTCCGCCGCGCTCGCCGAAGTGGCGTATTTCTACGAGGACTTCCTCACTCGGACCGACGAGAACGGCCACGTCGTGATCGTGCCGTCGTACTCGCCGGAGAACCGGCCCGCCACCGCGCGCTGGATCACGCTCAACGCCGCCATGGACCTCTCCGCGGCACGCCACGCCCTCCGCACGGCCGCCGACCACCACCCCGGACCCGACGCCGAGCGCTGGCGCGCGCTCGCCGACCGGCTGCCGCCGCACCGCGTCAACGCCGACGGGGCACTCGCCGAGTGGGCCTGGCCCGGCCTCGACGACACCTACGACCACCGGCACCTCAGCCACCTCTACGGCGTCTGGCCGCTCGACGAGATCAACCCGTACGACACCCCCGAGCTCGCCGCGGCGGCACACCGCGCCCTCGTACTGCGCGGCGCCGAGAACGACTCCGCGCACGGCCACCTGCACCACGCCCTCGTGGCGGCCCGGCTGCGGGACGCCCAGCGGGTGGCGGGAGCCCTCGACAACGTCCTGGCCGGGGACTTCTTCCATGTCTCCCTGATGAGCGGCCACTACCCGAACCGGCACGTCTACAACGCGGACGCCGCCCACACGCTCCCCGCCGTGCTCATCGAGATGCTCGTCCAGTCCACGCCCGGACGGCTGGTCCTCTTCCCCGCGCTCCCCACGGCGTACCCGAGCGGCCGGCTCCACGGCATCCGCACCCGGTTCGGCGCCGAGATCGACCTGACCTGGAGTCCCGAGGAGCGCACGGCCGTCATCCGCCCCACCCGCACCACGCGGATCGATCTCAGGACTTCCGCCGGCGCGCGACCGCTCTCCCTGAGCGCCGGAGAAGACTGCGTCCTCACCCTGGGGCCGCAGTAGCACCCGCAGTTCCCCCCACCCATGGAAGGGACACCATGGCAACACGGACACTCGGCAGGGCCGCCAAGGCCCTGCTGGCCCCCGCGCTCGCGCTCGGCGCCACCGTCGGTCTCGCCTCCGCCCCCGCTCAGGCGGCCGTCTGGAGCTCCTGCGAGCAGTACGGGAACACCAGCCTCAACGGGTACACGCTCTACAACAACATCTGGGGCTCCGGCGCGGGAAGCCAGTGCATCTGGGCCAACTCCGGTACCAATTGGGGAGTTTGGGCCAACCACCCCAACACCGGTGGCATCAAGTCGTACCCGAACGCCAAGAAGGTGATCAACAAGTCGATCACCTCGCTCGGCTCGCTCAGCAGCGGCTACAACGTCACGGTCCCGTCGTCCGGCGCGTACAACACGTCGTACGACATCTGGGACACCGGCTACAAGTACGAGGTCATGCTCTGGGTGAACAAGACCGGAGCCGTCGGCCCGCTCGGCACCTCGCAGGGCACCCTCACCCTCGGCGGCCACACCTGGACCGTCTACAAGGGCAACAACGGAGCCAACGACGTCTTCTCCTTCGTGCGCACCTCGAACTCCACCTCCGGCACCGTCGACGTCCTGCCGATCCTCAAGTGGATCAAGGACACCAAGGGATGGTTCGGCAACGTGACAATCGGCGACTTCCAGTTCGGCTTCGAGATCACGTCCTCGTCCGGCGGTCTGGACTTCGCGACCAACAGCCTCTCGGTCAGCAGTAGTTGACCGACACTCCAGGCGACATCAGCGGCCCGGTTCCCGCGTCGCGCGGGGGCCGGGCCGTCGCGATACGAGCCGCGCGGCACCGGCACACCCGGCGCCGGCCAGCGCGAAGCCCAGCACGCTGGGGTTCAGGTAGCCGGGAACGGCGTCGGTGACATAGCTGTCGCCGTCCCCCGTCTCGCAGACGAACCGGAGGGGCAGATAGCGCACCGTGTAGTCGACGATGCCGGGGTCCTGCGCCCACTCCTCCCAGCCCGGTGTGCGACAGGGCCGCAGCGGTGCCGAGTCGGTGCCGTTCTCCTCCGCGTCCATGACCGCGCCGACCAGATGGAGCAGGCCCCACACGTACAGGACGGCCGTGGCGGCCCCCATGAGGGCGGCGACGACGCGCAGCCACACCACGCGGTCGGCCTGCCGCAGGCCGATCCGGCCGAGGGTGCCGAAGCAGTACCCGACGAAGGCGAAGGCCGCGACCAGGCTCCCCGGGACGAGCGGCAGGAGCAGGTACACCATTCGGTGACTTCAGCAGCCCGAGATCGCCTCGGCTGTGATGGAGGCCACAGTTCCGGCAACGGTAGCGTCACAGATCATGCGGGGAGGCCCGCCCGGCCTCCCCGCATGCGAGCGGCTACTCCGCCACAGGCAGCCGCGCCCCGTCCCGCAGGAACAGCGGGATGCGGTCCAGAGGGGCGTCGACGGTGACGTTCGCGCCGCCTTCGTACGTCTCACCGGTCCACGCGTCGGTCCACCAGGCGCCCGCCGGAAGGTACGCCGTACGCACTGTCGCGCCCGCCGTGAGCACCGGCGCGACCAGGAGGTCGGAGCCGAAGAGATAGGAGTCGTCGACCGACCAGGCCGCGTGGTCCTCGGGGAACTCGAGGAACAGCGGGCGCATCACCGGCAGCCCCTCCTCGTGGGCCTCCCGCATGACGTCCAGCACATAGGGCTTCAGACGCTCGCGCAGCCGCAGGTACTTCTCCAGGACCGCGCCGGCCTCCTCGCCGTACGACCAGACCTCGTTCGGGCCGCCGGTCATGTCGGGGCCCAGCGGCATACCGGGATCGCGGAAGCCGTGCAGGCGCATCAGCGGGGAGAGCGCGCCGAACTGGAACCAGCGGACCATCACCTCGCGGTACGCCGGGTCGTCGGGATCGCCGCCGTGGAAGCCGCCGATGTCGGTGTTCCACCAGGGGATGCCGGAGAGCGCGGTGTTGAGGCCCGCGGCGATCTGGCGGCGCAGGGTCGCGAAGTCGGTGCCGATGTCGCCGGACCACAGGGCGGCGCCGTAGCGCTGACTGCCCGCCCACGCCGAGCGGTTGAGAGTGATGACCTCGGTCTCGCCGACAGCGAGCATGCCTTCGTAGAAGGTGCGGGCGTTCTCGCGGGGGTAGAGGTTGCCGACCTCCAGACCCGGGCCCGCGTGGTAACGCAGGTTCTCCTGGAAGCCCGGCTTCAGCTCCGGCTCGCAGGCGTCCAGCCAGAAGGCCGAAATGCCGTACGGGTCGAGGTAGTTGTCCTTCACGCGAGACCACAGGAAGTCACGGGCCCCGGGGTTCGTCGCGTCGTAGAAGGCCACCTGGACGGTGGAGGCGACCTCTTTGTCGGGCCAGTCGGCGTGGGCCATCGGGCCGTACTCGGTGCCGATGAAGTAGCCGTGCTGCTCCATGAGCGGGTGGTTCTCGGAGAGCGGGGAGACCGACGGCCAGACGGACACGACCAGCTTGACGCCGAGTTCGGCGAGCTCGCGCTGCATCGCCGCCGGGTCGGGCCACTCCGCCGGGTCGAACTTCCAGTCGCCCAGGTGGGTCCAGTGGAAGAAGTCGCAGACGATGGCGGACAGGGGCAGTCCCCGTCGCTTGTACTCCCGTGCCACGCCGAGGAGTTCGTCCTGCGTGCGGTAGCGCAGCTTGCACTGCCAGAAGCCGGCCGCCCACTCGGGCAGCATCGGCGTACGGCCGGTGGCGGCGCTGTAGCGGCGCTGGGCGTCGGCCGGGGTGCCCGCGGTGATCCAGTAGTCGAGCTGGCGGGCCGAGTCGGCGACCCAGCGGGTGCCGTTGCCCGCGAGCTCGACCCGCCCGATCGCGGGGGAGTTCCACAGGAACGTGTACCCGCGGCTGGACGTGAGCACCGGGACGGTGACCTCGGCGTTGCGCTGGACCAGGTCCAGGACCGTGCCCTTCTGGTCGAACAGTCCGTGCTGGTGCTGGCCGAGGCCGTACAGTTTCTCGCCCTCGTAGGCGGCGAAGCGCTGTTCCAGGCGGTGGTGGCCGTTGCCCGTCGGGGTGTACAGGCGCGGGCCGGGCCACCAGAAGTGAGCGCGTTCCTCGGCGAGGAGTTCCGCGCCGTCGGCCGAGCGGAGGAAGCGGAGCCCGCCCTCGGCGCTGACCTCGACGGTCAGTGCGCCGACCGTCAACTGGCCCTCACCGTCCTGGATCTTGACGGTGCTCTCGGTCACCTGCGGCTCGTCGAGGAGCGCGCCGGGGAGGCCTTCGAGCACGGGGCCGCCCAGGCGTGCGCGGACCCGGACCGCGTCCGGGCCCCAGGGCTCGATACGGACGGTCTCCTGACGTCCGCTCCACTCCAGCGCGCCGTCCCGCTCACGGAACGTGCCGACGGTCGGGGAGGACTGCGCGAGGCTGACCGCGCCTGACTGGGTCTGGTTTTCGGCAGGCTGATTCACGGGGGCGCTCCTGAAGGAATGCAGACATGAGGAATGCAGACATGCAGACATGGGGGTGCCCGGCGAGGAGGGCACAACGCTGGGGCTGGGGCTGGGGCTGGGGCTGGGGCTGGGGCAGTGCGGTGTGACGCGGTGGGGTGAAGGGTGGGACGGGGAGTGGCGCGGCCGGGCCCCGGTCAGGCGGCGGTCGGCGCCGGGCCCGTGCTCGCCCGTACCGTCAACTCGGGTGCGATGAGCGCGACTTCGTCCTCGCCGTGCCCTTCCAACTTGGCGATCAGATGCTCCACGGCGAGCCGGCCCATCTCCTGCGCAGGGATGGCGACCGAGGTCAGCCGCACCGAGGCCTGTGTCGCGACCTGGTCCGGGCAGATCGCGATCACCGACATGTCCTCGGGGACGGCCCGGCCCTGCTGGCGCAACAGCGCGAGCAGCGGCTCGACCGCGGACTCGTTCTGCACGACGAAGCCCGTGGTGCCTGGGCGCTCGTCGAGGATGCGGGCGAGGGTCAGGGCCATCGCGTCGTACCCGCCCTCGCAGGGGCGGTGCAGCACGCGCAGGCCCAGCTCCCTCGAACGGGACCGGAGTCCGTCGAGGGTGCGCTCGGCGAAGCCGGTGTGCCGCTCGTAGACCGCGGGAGCCTCGCCGATGACAGCGATGTCACGGTGGCCCAGCAGCGCGAGGTGCTCGGCGCACAGCGCGCCCGTCGCGCCGAAGTCGAGATCGACGCAGGTCAGGCCGGAGGTGTCGGCGGGCAGGCCGATCAGTACGGAGGGCTGGTCCGTCTGGCGCAGCAGCGGGAGCCGTTCGTCGTCGAGCTCCACGTCCATCAGGATCATCGCGTCGGCGAGCCCGCTGCCGGTGACGCGGTGCACGGCGTCGGGACCCTCCTCGCCGGTGAGCAGGAGCACGTCGTAGCCGTGCGTGCGGGCGTGGGTCGCCACCGCGATGGCGATCTCCATCATCACGGGTACGTACATGTCGGTACGGAGCGGAACCATCAGCGCGATGATGTTGGACCGGCTGCTCGCCAGGGCCCGGGCGCCCGCGTTCGGGTGGTAGCCGAGCTCCTGGATGCTCCGCTCGACCCGCTGTCGGGTGTTCGCGGAGATGGACCGCTTGCCGCTGAGGACATAGCTCACCGTGCTCGCCGAGACTCCGGCGTGCTGGGCGACCTCGGCGAGGGTGACCATCCAGCTCTCCAAGCATTGTGTGAAGCGCTTCGACAGTGCGCATTGCTGACAAGGGCGTGTGAGGGTGGCTCGACAGTAGCTCGACGGGTGGTGGGTGTCCATAGGTTGTCGAAGCGCTTCGACAGGATTCTTGCGGTGCGGGTCGGGAGTCGTCGTCGTGCCGCGCGACGGCATGTTCGCCGTGCGGTGCTCGGGCGTGTTTCCAGTGTCGTGCGCCGGTACGTTTCGCGCGCCGGACTTCGCCGTGCGGCGGCAACCTTTCGAGCGCTGGTGGTCACTGAGAAGGCGTACGCAGACCGTTTTCCGGAAGGACCTTCGATGCAACACCGCCGACCGCGCCTGTCCAAGAAGGCGAAGGCGATGCTCGCGGGAACGGTGGCGCTCGCGGCCGCCGCGGGCGCCACCGTCGCCCAGGCGGGCGAGGCCGGCAAGAAGTGCGGCGCCTTCGACACCGTCATGATGGGCAAGTACTACGTCAACAACAACCTCTGGGGGCAGGACGACGGCACGGGCACCCAGTGCGTCTGGGACACCTCGCGCTCCGGCGACACCATCGGCTGGGGCACGGACTACACCTGGACCAGCAAGGCCGGCAAGGAGAACAGCGTCAAGTCGTACGCCAGTACCGTGCTCGGCTGGCACTGGGGCTGGAAGACCGACAAGGCGGCCACCGAACTGCCCGTCCGGGTCGGCGACCGCAAGCCGGTCAAGACCAGCTGGGAGTTTTCGGTCAGTTCCAGCCCCGGCACCATGAACGTCGCGTACGACCTGTGGCTGCACGCCAAGAACGACGCGGACTGGCAGGACCAGCCCACCGACGAAATCATGGTCTGGCTCAACCGGCAGGGCGGTGCGGGCCCTCTCGGCACCAAGTACGGCAGCGTGAGCCTCGACGGCGCCATGTGGGACATCTACCAGGGCGACATCGGCTGGAAGGTGTACTCCTTCGTCCGCCGCACCAACACCACCAAGGCCTCCCTCGACCTCGACGACTTCACTCAGGCCCTGGTCCGCCGCAAGCTGCTCGGCAACGACAAGTACCTCTCCGGCATCGAGTCGGGCAGCGAGGTCTTCCGTGGTTCGGGACGGCTGGACACCAAGGCGTACTCCGTCGACATCGGCTGACATCCGCCGGCATCGGCCGGCATCGGCCCAAACCCATGGGGTACACGTTCACGCGAACGCGCGCGAGGACTGGTGGTCTCACCCGTATTCGGGTAAATACGATCGAGTAGAACCGATCGGTAACGAAGGTCCCCAAGATCCCTATGCGCGGCGAGGTGAGCCTCATGTCCGCAACACCCCACCAGCCCACCGTCACTGAACGTGAGGCACGTCAGGTCGCGGAGGCGGCCCGCGAACAGGACTGGCGCAAGCCCAGCTTCGCCAAGGAACTGTTCCTCGGCCGCTTCCGCCTCGACCTGATCCACCCGCACCCCATGCCGGCCGAGGACGACGTACAGCGCGGCGAGGAGTTCCTCGCCAAGCTGCGCGACTTCTGCGAGACGAAGATCGACGCGGCCCGCATCGAGCGCGAGGCGCAGATCCCTGACGAGGTCATCGACGGCCTCAAGGACCTCGGCGCCCTCGGAATGAAGATCGACACCAAGTACGGAGGCCTCGGCCTCACCCAGGTGTACTACAACAAGGCGCTCGCCCTCGTCGGCTCCGCGAACCCGGCGATCGGCGCCCTGCTGTCCGCGCACCAGTCGATCGGCGTACCGCAGCCGCTGAAGCTCTTCGGCACCCAGGAGCAGAAGGACGTCTTCCTGCCGCGCTGCGCCCGCACCGACATCTCGGCCTTCCTCCTCACCGAGCCGGACGTCGGCTCCGACCCGGCGCGGCTCGCCACGACCGCCGTCCCGGACGGCGACGAGTACGTCCTCGACGGGGTGAAGCTCTGGACGACCAACGGCGTCGTCGCGGACCTCCTGGTCGTCATGGCGCGCGTCCCGGAGTCCGAGGGCCACAAGGGCGGCATCACGGCGTTCGTGGTGGAGGCCGGCTCCGAGGGCGTCACCGTCGAGAACCGCAACGCCTTCATGGGCCTGCGCGGTCTGGAGAACGGCGTCACCCGCTTCCACCAGGTCCGCGTCCCGGCCGCGAACCGGATCGGCCCGGAGGGTGCGGGCCTGAAGATCGCCCTCACCACCCTCAACACCGGCCGCCTCTCACTGCCCGCCATGTGCGTCGGCGCGGGCAAGTGGTGTCTGAAGATCGCCCGCGAATGGTCGGCGGCCCGCGAGCAGTGGGGCAAGCCGGTCGCCTTCCACGAGGCCGTCGGCTCCAAGATCTCCTTCATCGCGGCCACCACCTTCGCCCTCGAAGCCGTCGTCGACCTGTCCTCCCAGATGGCCGACGAGAACCGCAACGACATCCGCATCGAGGCCGCCCTCGCCAAGCTGTACGGGTCCGAGATGGGCTGCCTGATGGCCGACGAACTGGTCCAGATCCGCGGTGGCCGCGGCTTCGAGACCGCCGAGTCGCTGGCGGCGCGCGGCGAGCGGGCGGTGCCCGCCGAGCAGATCCTGCGCGACCTGCGCATCAACCGGATCTTCGAGGGCTCCACGGAGATCATGCACCTGCTGATCGCCCGCGAGGCCGTCGACGCCCACCTGTCGGTCGCCGGTGACCTCATCGACCCCGACAAGTCCCTCTCGGACAAGGCGAAGGCAGGCGCGAACGCGGGTGTCTTCTACGCCAAGTGGCTGCCGAAACTGGTCGCGGGACCGGGGCAGCTCCCGCGCTCGTACGGCGAGTTCAACCGGCATGTGGATCTCTCCCCGCATCTGCGCTACGTCGAGCGCAACGCCCGCAAGCTCGCCCGCTCCACCTTCTACGCCATGTCCCGCTGGCAGGGCCGGATGGAGACCAAGCAGGGCTTCCTGGGCCGGATCGTCGACATCGGCGCCGAGCTCTTCGCGATGAGCGCGGCCTGCGTCCGCGCCGAACACCTGCGCCTCACCGGACAGCACGGCCGCCAGGCCTACCAGCTCGCCGACGCCTTCTGCCGCCAGTCCCGCATCCGCGTCGACGAACTCTTCGGCCGCCTGTGGAGCAACACCGACGACCTCGACCGCAAGGTCGTCAAGGGCGTACTGGCGGGCGCGTACGAATGGCTGGAGCAGGGCGTGATCGACCCGTCCGGGGAAGGCCCCTGGATCGCCGACGCGACACCCGGTCCGAGCCGGAAGGAAAACGTCCACCGCCCCATTCGCTGACCTTTTCCCCAGGAATTCACTGCCGTCCCGGTTCGCCATTCCGCTGCTTGCCGCACCGAATATGTGCGTCGACAATGAGGAGAATGGCGAACGGGGACGGCAGATGCGCCAAGGAATCGGGGAAGAACACGGTCACGGCCTTTCCGCGCAGCTGACGCGCGCCCGCGCCGAGGCCCGGTGTCAGCTCGACGAACCGGATCTCGTACGGGCCCTGCGGACCGTCCGCAAAGAAGTGCGGCCGCTGGCGCAGAAGCTGCGCGAAGCCGCGCCCGAGACCTTCGAGGCGCACCGCGACGCCCTCGCGGTTCTCCTCAACGACTGCGCGCTCGCCCTGGTCGACACGGAGCCGCGCCCGCCGGTGCCCTCCTTCGACGCCGTACGGATCCGGCGCATCGACCTCCGTGACGTCGACGGTCTGCTGGACGCCGGACGGCCGGGGGAACGGCCCGTCATCCAGCAACTCCTCCGCAGCGCACTCGACGTGGTCGACGATCCCGTCCTGCGCGAGGTGATCACAGCGAATCAGCAGGGCGTCCACATTCTGCAACGAGCCAATCACTGGATTCGGATGCTCGTGGACGCCGTTTAGTTCTGGGGGAATTCCTATGCCGGGCAAAGGTCTGGACGTCATCACCGGCAGGATCATGCGGGCCGGCGAGGGCCGTGTGCTGCGCAGGCTCCAGCGCGTCGTCGATCAGGTCAACTCCCTGGACGAGGAGTTCAGGGCCTTGTCGGACGAGGAACTCCAGTCCCTCACACCGGAGTTCAAACAGCGCCACGCCGACGGCGAGAGCCTGGACGACCTGCTGCCGGAGGCCTTCGCCGCGATGCGCGAGGCGGCCCGGCGCACCCTGGGCATGCGCCACTTCGACGTCCAGGTGATGGGCGGCGCGGCGCTCCACCTGGGCAACATCGCGGAGATGCAGACGGGGGAGGGCAAGACCCTCGTCGCCACGCTTCCCGTCTATCTGAACGCCCTGTCCGGCAAGGGAGTCCACCTCGTCACGGTCAACGACTACCTCGCCGAGCGCGACGCCGAGTGGATGGGCCGCGCCTACCGCTTCCTGGGCCTGACCGTCGGTGTCATCAAGTCCGAGTCGACACCCGCCGCGCGCCGCGCCCAGTACGCCTGCGACATCACCTACGGCACCAACACCGAGTTCGGCTTCGACTACCTGCGCGACAACATGGCCTGGTCGCGGGACGAACTCGTGCAGCGCGGCCACCACTTCGCGATCGTCGACGAGGCCGACTCCATCCTCATCGACGAGGCCCGCACCCCGCTGATCATCTCCGGTCCCGCCGACCAGCCCACCCGGTGGTACGAGGCGTTCGCGGGGCTCGTACGACGGATGAAGGGCGTCCGCGTCCAGGAGGAACTCTTCACCCGGCCGGCCGAGAAGGAGGAACTGGCGGCACTGCGGGGCACGTACGACTACGAGTACGACCCCAAGAAACGCACCGTCGCGATCCTGGACCGGGGCGTCGAGTACCTCCAGGACCAGCTCGGCATCGAGAGTCTGTACGAGTCCGACCACACCTCCCTCATCGGGCACCTCAACAACGCCCTGAAGGCCAAGGAGCACTTCAAGAGGGACAAGGACTACGTGGTGGTGGACGGCGAGGTGCTGATCGTCGACGAGCACACCGGCCGCATCCTCGCGGGCCGCCGCTACAACGAGGGGCTGCACCAGGCGATCGAGGCGAAGGAAGGGGTGACGATCAAGGACGAGAACCAGACCCTCGCCACGATCACCCTGCAGAACTTCTTCCGCCTCTACGAGAAGCTCGCCGGCATGACCGGCACGGCGATGACGGAGGCGGCCGAGTTCCACCAGATCTACCAGCTCCAGGTCGTGCCGATCCCGACCAACCGGCCCCCGAAGCGCGCCGACGACCCCGACCAGATCTACCGCACCGTGGACGCCAAGTACGCCGCGATCGTGGAGGACATCGTCGGGCGGCACACGCAGGGGCAGCCGATCCTCGTCGGCACCACGTCGGTGGAGAAGTCCGAACTGCTCTCCGCGCTGCTCAGGAAACGCGGTGTCCGGCACGAGGTGCTCAACGCCAAGAACCACCAGCGCGAGGCCCAGATCGTGGCCCAGGCGGGCCGCAAGGGCGCCGTCACCGTCGCCACCAACATGGCGGGCCGCGGTACCGACATCATGCTCGGCGGCAATCCCGAGTCCCTCATAGCCGCAGAGCTGGAGAAGCGTGCACTCACCGAGGAGGAGCACCCCGACGCCTGCCGCGAGGTGCGCGAGCGCGTCACCGCCGCGGTCGGGGCGGCGTACGAGGAGGTCAAGGAGCTCGGCGGGCTCTATGTGCTGGGCACCGAACGCCACGAGTCCCGCCGTATCGACAACCAGCTGCGCGGCCGCTCCGGACGCCAGGGCGACAACGGCGCCTCCCGCTTCTACCTCTCCCTGGAGGACGACCTGATGCGCCTGTTCCGCGCCCAGGTCGTGGACCGCGTGATGTCCATGGCGAACGTCCCCGACGACATCCCCATCGAGAACAAGATGGTCACCCGCGCCATAGCCTCCGCCCAGGCCCAGGTCGAACAGCAGCACTTCGAGTCCCGCAAGGACGTCCTGAAGTTCGACGAGGTGCTCAACCGGCAGCGCACCCTCATCTACGCCGAGCGCCGCCGCGTCCTGGCGGGGGAGGACCTGCGCGAACAGCTCCTGCACTTCATGGACGACACCGTGCGGGCGTACATCGAACAGGAGACCAGCGAGGGCTTCCCCGAGGAATGGGACCTGGAGCGGCTGTGGGGCGCCTTCGAACAGCTCTATCCGGTACGCGTCACGATCGAGGACCTGGAGGGCGCGGTCGGCGAGCGCGCGAACCTCACCGCCGAGGACCTGACCGAGGCCATGACCCGGGACATCCACGAACGCTACGAGGACCGCGAGACCGAACTCGGCGCCGATGCCCTGCGCGACCTCGAACGCCTCGTCGTCCTCAACGTCCTCGACCGCAAATGGCGAGAGCACCTCTACGAGATGGACTACCTCCGCGACGGCATCGGTCTGCGCTGGACGCTCGGCCGGGAACCCATCGTCGAGTACGAGCGCGAGGGCTTCGACATGTACGGCGCGATGACCGACGCCATCAAGGAGGAGTCCGTCGGCTACGTCTTCAACCTGGACGCCTCCGGCGGTGCGCCCGGGACCCTCGAACGCCGCGACCGGGTCGAGGACCTGCACTTCACGGCCCCCACCATGGACACGGCGGAGGGCGTGGTCGAGGGCGACTTCGCCCCGGCGGACGCCGACGCGCCCGCGACTGCTCCCGCGGCAGCCCCCGCGCCCGCCGCCGCGCCCTCACGCGGCGGCGCGCGCCCCGGCAGGTCCAAGGCGCGGCGCCGCCGCAAGCGGTGAGGACGCGGGGGCCGGCAGGGGAGGCAGGGGCTAGGCCCTGTCGTCAAATTCCCGTCTGCCCTGCGACGCCATGCACGCACTCTCACCGCACCAGGCACAGATCCAAGTACGTCCAGTACGGGGGCCTGTGCCCGGCACGCCGAGAGCACGCACCTGACGCCGCAGGGCCCGCCCTCCGGGCGGACGACGGGAATTTGACGACAGGCCCTAGCAGTACTTGTCGCTGGGGTCCCGCGTCGTCCACGAGCACGCGTCGACCTTGCCGCCGTTCGCCTTGGTGAGCGTGGCGGTGTCGCTGGTGTTGTTCCAGACGTACGCGCGGCGGTTCTGGTACTTGTCCCCCGCGGTGTCCCTGCCGCTGCCCGTGTGCACCTTCATGGTCTTGTGCGCCCCGATCTTCACGTTCGGGAAGGTGTACCTGTGGTTCGAGACGTCCTTCAGGATCCAGCCCTTGAGCGAGATCGATGTCGAACTGGTGTTCTTGATCTGCACCCACTCGGCGTTGAGGCTCGCGTTGGAGCGGTTGTCCGAACCGGGGCTGTCGAACCAGACGTGGTAGATGGTCACACCGCCGGCCGCCTGTGCCGGAGTGCTGAGAAGGAACGTGCCCGTCAGTGCCACGGCGCCCGCGAGCGCGGGCAGGGCAGCGCGTATCCGCATGAGAACCCCCCAGGGTGTCGCCCCCGGCCGGTCGTCCACCGGCCAGTGAGAGTGACGACGTGCATGCAGTGCTATCACATGATCTTCACGCTGGTTTCACAAAGGGTGATTTCGCTTCCTCCGGTACGTCGGGGTGCTAATGGGGCCAGAAGAGAGGAGAAGGGAGGAGAAGTGGGGAGCCCTGTCCTGCGCGGGTCGCGCAGCGGCCACAATGGGGGGATGAGCGACAGTCCAGCCCCCCTCGCTGATCCGCATCTCGTCTTCGACCCCGTGGACGGAGTCCGGGACGTCGTGATCCTCGGCTCCACCGGCTCGATCGGCACGCAGGCCATCGACCTCGTGCTGCGCAACCCCGACCGGTTCCGGGTCACCGCGCTCTCCGCCGCCGGCGGCAGGGTCGGACTGCTCGCGGAGCAGGCCCACCGGCTGCGCGTACGCACGGTCGCGGTCGCGCGCGAGGACGTCGTACCGGCGCTGCGGGAGGCGCTCACGGCCGAGTACGCACCCGGTGAGACCCTTCCCGAGATCCTGGCCGGCGCGGACGCCGCCACCCAACTCGCCGCCTCCGACTGCCACACCGTCCTCAACGGCATCACCGGCTCCATCGGCCTCGCCCCCACCCTCGCCGCCCTGGAAGCGGGCCGCACCCTCGCGCTCGCCAACAAGGAATCGCTCATCGTCGGCGGCCCGCTGGTGAAGGCGCTGGCCAAGCCCGGCCAGATCATCCCGGTCGACTCCGAGCACGCGGCGCTCTTCCAGGCACTGGCGGCCGGTACGCGCGCTGATGTGCGCAAGCTGGTCGTGACCGCCTCCGGCGGACCCTTCCGGGGGCGTACGAAGGCGGAGCTGGCGAACGTCACTCCCGCCGAGGCCCTCGCGCACCCGACCTGGGCCATGGGCCCGGTGATCACCATCAACTCCGCGACCTTGGTCAACAAGGGGCTGGAAGTCATCGAGGCGCACCTCCTCTACGACATTCCCTTCGATCGCATTGAGGTGGTCGTGCACCCGCAGTCGTATGTCCACTCGATGGTTGAGTACACGGACGGATCGACACTGGCCCAGGCGACGCCCCCCGACATGCGGGGACCGATCGCCATCGGTCTCGGCTGGCCCGAACGCGTCCCGGACGCGGCGCCCGCCTTCGACTGGACCAAGGCGTCGAGCTGGGAGTTCTTCCCGCTCGACAACGACGCCTTCCCCTCCGTCGGGCTCGCCCGGCACGTGGGGCAGCTCGCGGGCACGGCCCCGGCGGTGTTCAATGCCGCCAACGAGGAGTGCGTGGACGCGTTCCTGAACGGCGCCCTGCCGTTCAACGGGATCATGGACACCGTCACCCGGGTGGTCGAGGAACACGGCACACCCGGAACGGGAACTTCCCTGACCGTGGCGGACGTCCTCGAAGCGGAGACCTGGGCACGCGCCCGGGCCCGTGAACTGACCGCACAGACGGCACGGACAGCACCAATGGCACAGACGACAACCGCGGAGGCTCGTGCATGACGACCCTGATGATGATCCTCGGCATAGTCGTCTTCGCGGTCGGCCTGCTCATCTCGATCGCCTGGCACGAGCTGGGACATCTGTCGACGGCCAAGCTCTTCGGCATCCGTGTGCCGCAGTACATGGTCGGCTTCGGGCCGACCATCTGGTCGCGGAAGAAGGGCGACACCGAGTACGGGGTGAAGGCGGTCCCGCTCGGCGGCTACATCCGCATGATCGGGATGTTCCCGCCCGGCCCGGACGGCCGTATCGAGGCGCGCTCCACCTCCCCCTTCCGGGGCATGATCGAGGACGCCAGGTCGGCCGCCTTCGAGGAGCTCCAGCCCGGCGACGAGACCCGCCTCTTCTACACGCGCAAGCCGTGGAAGCGCGTGATCGTGATGTTCGCGGGCCCGTTCATGAACCTCGTCCTGGCCGTCGCGATCTTCCTCGGCGTGATGATGACGTTCGGGGTGCAGACCCAGACCACCACGGTCGGCAAGGTCTCGGACTGTGTCATCCAGCAGAGCGAGAACCGGTCGAAGTGCGCGGCGAGCGACCAGGCCGCGCCGGCCAAGGCCGCCGGCCTCAAGGGCGGCGACAAGATCGTCGCGTTCAACGGCAACGCGATCGACGACTGGGCGGCGCTGCAGTCCGACATCCGCTCCAACCCCGGCAAGGACGTCACGCTCACCGTTGAGCGGGGGGGTCAGAAGGTCGACCTGACCGCTCACCTGATCAAGAACCAGGTCAGCAAGACCGACGGCAACGGCGGCTATGTCGAGGGCAAGTACGTGTACGCCGGCTTCCTCGGCTTCACGCCCGCCTCCGGCATCGTCCAGCAGTCGTTCGGCCAGTCCGTGAACCGCATGGGCGACATGATGCAGAACGGCGTCGAGTCGCTCGTCTCGCTGCCCGGCAAGATCCCCGACCTGTGGAACGCGGCCTTCGGCGACGGCCCGCGCAAGGCGGACTCCCCGATGGGCGTGGTCGGCGCGGCACGTATCGGTGGTGATGTCTTCACCCTCGACATCCCGGCATCGCAGCAGGTCGCGATGATGCTGCTGCTGGTCGCGGGGTTCAACCTCTCCCTGTTCCTGTTCAACATGCTCCCGCTGCTCCCGCTCGACGGCGGGCACATCGCGGGCGCGCTGTGGGAGTCGCTGCGGCGGAACGCGGCGAAGGTGCTGAGGCGGCCCGACCCGGGCCCGTTCGACGTGGCGAAGCTGATGCCGGTGGCCTATGTGGTGGCCGGAATCTTCGTCTGCTTCACGATCCTCGTCCTGATCGCGGACGTCGTTAACCCGGTGAAAATCTCCTAGGCGGTCTCTTGGCAAGACACCGTTCGCGGCGGCCGGGCACCCTGGGTGTCCGGCCGCCATCCGTTGGGTGGGTTTAGGGGCGTGATGTGCTCGGGCGTGCGCCGGTGCCGTAATCTCGGAGCCTGGAGCCCACGATTCCGGGACCTTGATCCACAACTTGGGGTTGCACAGCAGATGACTGCGATTTCTCTCGGCATGCCGTCCGTTCCGACCAAGCTCGCCGAGCGTCGGAAGAGCCGGCAGATCCAGGTCGGAACCGTGGCTGTGGGTGGAGACGCACCCGTCTCGGTGCAGTCGATGACGACCACGCGTACGTCGGACATCGGCGCCACGCTGCAGCAGATCGCCGAGCTGACGGCCTCCGGCTGCCAGATCGTACGGGTGGCGTGCCCGACCCAGGACGACGCCGACGCCCTCGCCACGATCGCCCGCAAGTCGCAGATCCCGGTCATCGCGGACATCCACTTCCAGCCGAAGTACGTCTTCGCGGCGATCAACGCGGGCTGCGCGGCCGTCCGTGTGAACCCCGGCAACATCAAGCAGTTCGACGACCAGGTCAAGGAGATCGCGCGGGCCGCGAAGGACACCGGCACCCCGATCCGGATCGGCGTCAACGCGGGCTCGCTCGACAAGCGGCTCCTCCAGAAGTACGGCAAGGCGACCCCCGAGGCGCTCGTCGAGTCCGCCCTCTGGGAGGCGTCCCTCTTCGAGGAGCACGACTTCCGGGACATCAAGATCTCGGTCAAGCACAACGACCCGGTGGTCATGGTCAACGCCTACCGCCAGCTGGCGGCGGCGTGCGACTACCCCCTGCACCTCGGTGTGACGGAGGCGGGTCCCGCCTTCCAGGGCACGATCAAGTCGGCGGTGGCGTTCGGAGCGCTGCTCTCCGAGGGCATCGGCGACACGATCCGGGTGTCCCTGTCGGCGCCGCCCGCCGAGGAGGTCAAGGTCGGTCTCCAGATCCTGGAGTCGCTGAACCTCAAGCAGCGGGGCCTGGAGATCGTGTCCTGCCCGTCCTGCGGGCGTGCCCAGGTCGACGTGTACAAGTTGGCGGAAGAGGTCACCGCCGGTCTGACGGGCATGGAGGTCCCCCTCCGCGTCGCCGTCATGGGCTGCGTCGTGAACGGTCCGGGCGAGGCCCGCGAGGCCGACCTCGGTGTCGCCTCCGGCAACGGCAAGGGGCAGATCTTCGTCAAGGGCGAGGTCATCAAGACGGTCCCCGAGTCGAAGATCGTCGAGACGCTCATCGAGGAAGCGATGAAGCTTGCCGAGCAGATGGAGGCCGACGGTATCGCCTCCGGCGAGCCTTCGGTGTCGGTAGCGGGCTGACCCGCGGGCGGAACCACCGCGTCCCGACCCCGCCCCCGCCGCCCCTGCCCTCCCCCCAAGCTCTCGGCTTCGCTCGAGGAGGGGGACGCCCATCATCCCCAGGGGCTCCGCCCCTTGCACCCCGCAAGGGGCGCTGCGCCCCTGGACCCCCGCATCGGCCTGACGGCCTCGTCCTCGAACGCCGGACGGGCTGAAAGATGCGTGCCAGGGGCTTTTAGGGACGCGGGGAACTGCGCGACCGGCCCCCACCGGCCGTCGTCAGCCGAAGAACTTCGGGCGGCCGGGGGATGTGGGGCGAAGCCCCACCCTCAGGGGCGCGAGGAACTGCGCGACCGGCCCCCACGCACCCGCAGACAAACGACCCCGGACGAACGGGGATCCGGGGCGGAGCCCCGGTCCAGGGGGCGCGGGGAACTGCGCGCACCGCGCCCACCGGCCCGCGGCCGAAGCCCCGGCCGGTACAAGGGGCGGCGAGGCACAACCTCGCCAGGTACAGTGCGGAGATCAGCAGACCGTATGGTGAGGCCCCCGCACGTGTTGACCCAGACCACCACCAGGGTCCTCGAACCGAGTGACCTGGACGCCGCGCTCGCCGTCCTCGACCGCGACCCGGTCGCGAACGCGTTCGTCGCGTCCCGGGTACAGGTCGCGGGCCTCGACCCCTGGCGGCTCGGCGGCGAGATGTGGGGCTGGTACGAGGACGGCATGCTGCGGTCCCTCTGCTACGCGGGCGCCAACCTGGTCCCGATCTGTGCCACCCCCCGCGCCGTCCGCGGCTTCGCCGACCGGGCGAGAAGGGCCGGCCGCCGCTGTTCCTCGATCGTCGGCCCCGTCGAGGCAACCGCCCAGCTGTGGCGGCTGCTCGAACCCAGCTGGGGCCCGGCCCGCGAGGTCCGCGCCCACCAGCCCCTGATGGTCACCGACCGGCTCCCCGCCGACATCGCCCCGGATCCGTACGTCCGCCGCATCCGCAAGGACGAGATGGAAACGATCATGCCGGCGTGCGTGGCGATGTTCACCGAGGAGGTGGGCGTCTCACCGCTCGCCGGTGACGGCGGCCTGCTCTACCAGGCACGGGTGGCCGAACTCGTCGGCACCGGCCGTTCGTTCGCCCGTCTCGACCAGAACGGCAAGGTCGTCTTCAAGGCCGAGATCGGCGCCGCCACCCGGCAGGCCTGCCAGGTCCAAGGGGTGTGGGTCGCCCCCGAGTACCGGGGGCAGGGGCTGGCGGCCCCGGGCATGGCGGCGGTCATGCGCTACGCCCTCGCCGACGTCGCCCCGCTCGTCAGCCTCTACGTCAACGACTTCAACACCCCGGCCCGGGCGACGTACCACCGCGTCGGCTTCCAGGAGATCGGCGCGTTCATGAGCGTGCTGTTCTAGCGCTCGCAGGGACGCGGGGAACTCCTTTGACCGGCCCCAGACCGGTTCCCGACCGGCCCCAGACCGGTTCTCGGTCGGCCCCAGACCGGTTCTCGGTCGGCCCCAGACCGGTTCTCGGTCGGCCCCAGACCGGTTCTCGACCGCCCCCGACCGGGCCGCATCGGACACAACCTCCCGTAGTCCCGGCGCAATCCGGCGAAGCGCCCCGGTAGTCTCCCCGGCATGCTGCGCTTTCCCGGTCAGGGCCCCCGCAACCCCGACGACGTGGTCGTCGGCCCGCTGGATCTCGCGGCGCGCGTCGACGAGGCGCTCGCCGTGCAGGCCCTCGCCTTCGGGCTCGGCGCCGACGAGATCGCCGTACGCCGCCAGATCGTGCTGCGTCACCTCACCTACCCGGGAGCGCGCGCACTCGGCGCGACGACGGTCGACGGACGGCTCGTCGGGTTCGTCTACGGCATGCCCAACGACCGCACCCACTGGTGGTCCACCGTCGTGGAACCGTATCTGCGCGCCCAGGGACGCGACGCCTGGCTCGACCACTCCTTCGTGATCACCGAGCTGCACGTCCACCCGCACTACCAGAACCACGGCCTGGGCCGGTCCCTGATCACCGGCATCACGGACAGCGCCACCGAACCCCGCTCGATCCTCTCCGCCATCGACACCGACAGCCCGGCCCGCGGCCTGTACCGCTCCCTCGGGTACGAGGACCTCGCGCGGCAGGTTCTCTTCCCCAGCGCACCCAAGCCGTACGCCGTCATGGGCGCCCCGCTGCCCCTGCGCAGGCGCTGAGCGCCCGGGCCTGCCCTCCGGCCGGGGGACCAACCGATTTCCACCGGGATGGGCCGCCCGGCTAACCTCCTAGCCATCACCCTTACGCAGCAGGAGTCGAGAACCATGGCCCAGGTCCAGCGCATGTCCCGTTTGATGGTCAAGACACTGCGTGACGACCCGGCGGACGCCGAGGTGCTCAGCCACAAACTGCTGGTGCGCGCCGGTTATGTGCGCCGTACCGCCGCCGGCCTGTGGTCCTGGCTGCCGCTCGGCAAGAAGGTCCTGGCCAACGTGGAGCGGGTCGTCCGCGAGGAGATGGACGCCATCGGCGCCCAGGAGGTCACGCTGCCTGCCCTGCTGCCGAGGGAGCCGTACGAGGCGACCGGCCGTTGGGACGAGTACGGCCCCGAGCTGTTCCGCCTGAACGACCGCAAGGGCGGCGACTACCTTCTCGGCCCGACCCACGAGGAGATCTTCACCCTCCTGGTCAAGGACCAGTGCACGTCCTACAAGGATCTGCCGGTGACCCTCTACCAGATCCAGAACAAGTACCGCGACGAGGCCCGCCCCCGGGCCGGCATCCTGCGTGGCCGCGAGTTCCTGATGAAGGACTCGTATTCCTTCGACCTGGAGGACGAGGGCCTGGCCCAGTCCTACGCCCTGCACCGCGAGGCGTACCAGAAGATCTTCGCGCGCCTGGGCCTCGACTACCGCATCTGTGCGGCCACCGCGGGCGCCATGGGCGGCTCCAAGTCCGAGGAGTTCCTCGCTCCGGCCGCCGCCGGTGAGGACACCTTCGCCGACTGCCCGAACTGCGACTACGCCGCCAACACCGAGGCGATCACGTATCCCCTGAAGCCGGTCGACGGGTCCGCCGTTCCCGCGCTGGAGGAGATCCCCACCCCGGACACCCCGACGATCGAGACGCTCGCCGCGTACCTGAACGTGCCCGCGTCCGCCACCCTGAAGAACCTGCTGGTCAAGGTGGACGGCGAGATTGTTGCGGTCGGCGTTCCCGGTGACCGCGAGGTCGACATGGGCAAGGTCGAGGCCCACTTCGCCCCGGCCGCCGTGGAACTCGTCACGGCCGGGGACTTCGAGGGCCGCGACGACCTCGTACGCGGCTATGTCGGCCCGCAGGGACTGGAGAAGGTCCGCTACCTTGCCGACCCGCGTGTCGCCCCCGGCACCTCCTGGATCACCGGCGCCAACAAGGGGGGCCTGCACGCGAAGAACGTCGTCGCGGGCCGCGACTTCGAGGTCGACGAGTACGTGGACGCCGTCGTCGTGCAGGAGGGCGACCCCTGCCCGTCCTGCGGCACCGGCCTCAAGCTGGACCGCGCCATCGAGATCGGCCACATCTTCCAGCTCGGCCGCAAGTACGCCGACGCCCTTCAGCTCGACGTCCTTGGCCCGCAAGGCAAGCCGGTCCGGGTGACCATGGGCTCGTACGGCATCGGTGTCTCCCGCGCCGTCGCCGCGCTCGCCGAGCAGCACGCCGACGAGCAGGGCCTGTGCTGGCCCGCCGAGATCGCCCCGGCTGACGTCCACGTGGTCGCCGCGGGCAAGGCGCTGCAGACCGAGCTGGCCCTCGACGTGTCGGAGAAGCTGGGCGCGGCGGGCGTACGCGTCCTCGTGGACGACCGGGCCGGGGTCTCCCCGGGCGTGAAGTTCACGGACGCGGAGCTCATCGGCGTACCGAAGATCCTGGTGGCCGGGCGACGCTCGGCCGAGGGCGTCCTCGAGCTGAAGGACCGCCGTACCGGCGAGCGCGAGGAACTGACCGTGGACGAGGCGATCGCCCGCCTGACGGCGTAGCCGCACGACAGCCGGGAGGCGCTCAAGAGGTTCATCTCCGGAGCATGGGCGCCTCACGGACCTCTCTCAGGCCCACGGAGTTCATTGGGTACGCGCGGAGATTCGCTGTTTCTCGGCGTCACGCCCGGTGGCTGAGGCCGACGCCGTATGCGAGTGCGAGCATCGAATGCGTGACCTTTCCGTGAGGCGTGTCGTTCATCAGATGACGGCATCGCGGGCGGAAGGGGGTTCCAAGACCGGACCCACCCGGCGACACTCAGCATGTCCGACGCCCAGGCGACGCCGGACACCCTCTCCTACCAGGCCTTCGGGTCCGGCAGGCCAGCGTCCGGAGGGACACGCTCACACGGGCCGGACCCGGTTGCCTCGCGCAGCCGATCGGCACCAGGGCGTGACGGCGATCAGCACACCCACCGCCGGCCGCCACAAGCCACGAGGGGCAGCACTGGGCGCGGGCTTCCACCTGCACGCCCACGCGACTCCTCCGCGATGGGCGATCCCGTTGCCAGACACTACGTCTGATATGGGATCACTTGACTGATCAGAGACGCTGCTCCCCGACCGTAGGACGACGTGGGCGTCCTGGCCGCCCTGCCCGCCGACCGCTGCGGCCTCGCCGACACCGATCCGCGCCTCGACGTCGACTGGACCGCCTGCCAGGGCCACGGCCTGTGCGCGGAACTCCTCCCCGAACACATCACGCTCGACGAGTGGGGCTACCCGCTCCTGGGCGAGGCCCCCCCTCCGCCCACGACCTTGGAACGCGCCCGCAGAGCCGCCGCCGACTGCCCGGTACTGGTCCTCGAACTCGCCACCACACAGGGAAGTCAGGGCTAGGCAGGGGCGGTCAGAGCCAGCCCGCGAACTCCAGCAGCAGCTCCGCGTCCTGCGGACGCCCGACCCGCCCCGCCCGTACGCCGGACTCGACCGCCCGGAACAACGTCCAGCCCCGCAGCCGCTCCTGGTCCACCTCCAGGGACTCGGCGAGCCGCTTGACCCGTCGCCGTGTGATCGACGATCCGGAAGGGGACGCGATCAGGTCCTCCACCCGGTCCCGGACCAGCCGGGCCAGGTCGAAGGCGCATTCGCCGACCACCGGGTCCGGGCCCACGGCCAGCCAGGGCATGCGCTCACCGGCGAGCACCTTGCTCTGCCGGAAGGTGCCGTGCAGCAGCCTCTCCTCGGGCGGGGCGGCGAGGAGCTCCTCGCGGGCCGCGAGCGCCGCCTCGACCAGGGGCGCGACCTCGGTGTCGGCGCCCGCCGCCGCCCGCATCGCCTCGGCCTGCCGCCCGGTCCGCTCGGCGACGGTCTCGAAGACATGGGTGGCGGGCGGTTCGACCCACAGCCGCCGCAGCGTCCCGGCCGCCTCCAGCAGAGCCTTCGCCTCCGGCAGCGAACGCACGGACAGATCGGGACGCAGGCGCTCCAACAGCAGTACGCCGTGGGTGTCGCCCTGCGCGTCGGCGAGGTTGAGGAGCTGTACGGCGCCGCGTCCGTCCCAGTGGGCGAGCGCGGCTCGCTCGCTCTCCGGACGGGCCCGCGGCGGCGCCAGTTTCAGCACGGCGGGCGTCCCGTCGGCCTGCCGGACGAGCAGGACAAGGCTGCTGCGGCCGCCAGGTGCCTGCACCCGCTCCACGGTCAACTCGCGTAGACCGACCGCCTGTTGCGCCAGCACGGGCAGCTTGTCCAGCCATTCGCCCGTCCCGTCGGACCCGCCGGAGCCGTTGGACCCGCTCCGCTGCGTCTCGCCGAGTGCCCGCACCAGGCGCCGTGGCGGTTCGAAGGCCATGCGCGAGTCCATTGCGCGAGGTGTTCCTTTCCAGCTGGTCCAGGTCGTCCAGGTCGTCTCGTCCGGGCCGTCAGGGGCGCGTCACGAGGGCGACGGCGTCGCCGCGGCAGGGGTGGCCGAGGGGGCCGCCCGCTCGGCGAGACCAGGGAAGGCTACGCTCTCCCCGCGCCAGCGCACCGCCCGCACCGCCGCCTCCCGCAGCGCCTCGGCGGCCGTGCGCCGCCGATCGCCCGAGGAGGCGCGTACGAGGTCGGAGTACGCCCCGGCCACGCGTTCCTCCAAGTCGGCCGCGAGCTGCACGGCCGCGGCGGAGTCCTTCACGGCGAACGGCAGCGCGTACGCCGCCGCGGAGGCCTCCGGCCTGCCGCCCAGGTCCCGTACGGCGCGCGCGAGTTCGTCGCGCCGGGCCCGATGGGCGTCGTACGCCGAGCGGGCCTCGCCCCGGCGTCCCTCGTCGATCCTGCCGCCGACGACTCCGTACCCGTAGACGACGGCGTGCTCGGCGGCGAGCGCGGCCTGCAACGCGCCGAGCTCGGCTTGCTCGGCCTTCTTGGTGCTCTTTGTGTCCTCGGTCGTGCTCACTTGGCACCCTCCGTCAGCAGGAACGCGTGTGCGGCGCCGGCCGCGGCCACCGAGGCCAGCAGCCTGGCCAGCTCACCCGGGACCGTCAGCAGGGCCTTCGTCCGCTGGTCGGCCAAGGTGCGCTCGGCGGTGGCGAGGTCGGCGAGGGCGTCCTTCTCCTGGGCGGGCACGGTGGGTGAGGGGCTGGGGTGCGCCGAGGCGGAAGCCGACGGCGAGCCGGTGGCGGAGGGCCGGCTGCCGGCGGTTCCGCCGCTCCCGAACGCCTTCGCGTGGCGTACACCACCAAGGTCACGCAGAACAACAAGGCGCTGACCGCACCCGAGCGCCAGACCTTCCACTCCACCGGC
>NZ_JBEYFS010000061.1:0-55320 GCF_040634475.1 Streptomyces sp. NPDC007095 | reverse complement strand
GCGATCGCCGCCTCGAAGGAAGGCATCCACAAGGTGATGTGGATGTTCAACCCGAGCAAGATCACCGCATTCCTCGACTCCCGCTCCCGCCACGCGGCGACTCCGCCCTGTGCCCGGTGATGTGCGACTGCGCCAGGCGTGACGTGGCGCTCGTCGTACGGTCAACGCAGGACCCGACAGTGTCCGCGTCGCGTCGATGGCGGCCGGTGCGAGCCAGTGCATCCGGGTCACGCAGAGGCGCTGATGCAGCCGGCCTTCCAGACAGGGCACGGACGGCGGCAGGTGCGAAACGGACACTCACCGACCCGGCACACTTCTGCGCGGAACCCGTGCGGCGGGTAAACACCTCATGCATCCAAAGAGACCGGCCCGAGGACACCGGACGGAGCCTTCCCGCGCCCGGCGTGGGGGCCGACAGGAAGGGCCTCCTAGAGACCGCGACCACCCGCCTTGCCCCGGGCTGAGTCCGAATGAGGCCCACGGCGGGTGACGGCGGTGGAAGCAGCCGTAGGGCACGGCAGGACAGTGTCCAGGCGGTCGCCCAGTGGGCGTGCCCAGCGTGGCGGGCAGTGGCTCGCGGTGATCGTCCAGGAGCACCATGTGCAAGAGAGAGCCGATCGCAACGAGCGGCGATCGCAGGTTCCGTGGGAGGGCCGCAGCAGCGCCCAGAAACGATCAGAGCCAGCCGTCGCCCTGCTGTGACGGGCCCTGGTGCGAGCCGGGATCGCCGGGGGTGGCGGGCTGGTTCCAGGAGCGTAGCTTGTCGGGATTGAGGACAACCCAGACCTGCGCAACATGGTGGTCGGCGATGTCGAGGCTGATGACGGCGGCGACGCGGTGGCCGTAGCGGGCTATGAGGCCGGTGCGCCCGTTGACGGAGTGGGTGGTCAGGGTGGTGCGGGGGTGGCGGGCGAGGAGTGTCAGCAGGCTGTGGGCGACCTGACGGCTGCCGTGTACGGGCCTGCTCAATGCGCGGACCTTGCCGCCGCCGTCGAAGAACGCCGTGGCGTCCGGGCACAGCAGCGACTCGAGCCGTTCGGCATCCTCGTCCACGCAGGCCTGGCGGACAGCGCGGGCGAGGTGATCGTAATCGCCCGGCGGGGTGGGGCGTGAGCGCTGCCTCCGAAGACTGTGGCGAGCCCGGTCGGCAAGCTCGACGCACTCAGACTCTGGGCGTCCCACGATGTCGGCCACCGAATCGGAGGCCATCCCGAACACGTCATTAAGCACAAACGCCGCCCGCTCGGCCGGCGACAGAGAGTCCAGCGCGTTCAGCAGAACCCGGCTGACCTCCTCCGCCAGGCTCGCCTGCGCCCCCTCGGCGTCTCCGTTCTTCGTATGGTGCTCCTCTCTCTGATCCCTCTGGTCGGCCGCACCCCGGGGGTGAGCGAGCAGGCCCAGACAGATCCCGCCCGCGGTCTTCGCGAGCCAGTATCGGGGAGCTGTGATCCGCCCACGCTCCGCGTCGGACAGCCCGTACCACCGACGGTAGGTCTCACCGACGACACTCTCCGCGTCCCGGGAGTTGCCCAGCATCCAGTAGGTGACTTCCAGCAGGTGCCGACGCTCATCAAGCAACTCCGCGACTGGCACCACGTCAGCATGACCCATACGGCGTCCTCCCCCTCACGAGGCACAGCACAACACGGCCGCACACGATGATCCCTTCAACCTTCATGAGGGCCTCAGAGAATTCTGCGTGCCGATGGCAGGGCGCCACCGGCAGCTCCTGCGCCCGGCAAAGAGACTCCAGCCACCGATGGCTGAGTCCTCGCACACGACACACATCCTTCGTTCCTCGGCTCAATCCTTTGACCGGGCATGCACACGTCTTGTGACATCAGCTGTCCCGCGCGCTCCCACTTGCTGACCGACGCGCACAGCGCCCCGCTGTGCGTTTCACAGAACCTCTTCCATCCTGTGCCGTGGGGATGAAATGGGCTGGTCAGGCGGGGCCACATCGCCACCACGACGACGGAACGCTGGTTCAGAATCGCGATCAGCACCGAAGCCACGCAGGGGCACCACAGACGCGAACATGAATGGTGACGGAAGATGCACTTCTCCAGGACCTGTGGTTCCACCAGGTCGAAGGCGTTGTGGTCGAAAACGTGGCGGTCGACGGCGAGTTGGTGGTCGTGCAGGCCCGCACCTGAGCAGCACGGGCCGTGTGTCCTGCTCGCGGGACGGCATCGGGCCGAGGGCGCAGTCGGTACGTACGCCGGCTCGCCGACGCCGCAGTCGGCCGGCGTCACGTGCTGATCGAGTAACAGGTCCGGCGGCTTCGATGCCGCGACCGCGCCTGCCGGCAGGCCACCCCCGGCGCTGAGGTGATCTTGAGCCTCCCCGAGGTCGGAGACGGCCGCCAGCGGTTCGCCGATGCCGGCCGCATGAATCCATACGCGGGGTCCGCCCTCGTCACCCGCGCATCAGGGAATCCACACACGTGACGTGCTCCCGGACAGGGGCGGCAGGAAGACCTAAAGGAGTCCTTCGTACTCCTCTCTTGTCACAGATCCAGTTCCTCTCCTGTCTGATATCGGGAGGTGTCAACACACATGAATCGAACGTGGAGCAGCACACCAATTCCTTGTGCAGCCAAAACTGTTGGGTTTGCCCCCGCGTCCCGGCAGACCGTGTGGCGAGAACATCTGGAGACACTCAGAGCTGCGATAGATTTCAACGCACTGATCGCCCAGGAAAATGCATCCCTGGAACGGGGTCTGCTTCCTGCACCGGCACTGCGCGAAGACAACTTCTCGGCCGCTTCGTGTTACATTCCAGGACGGCCCCACGCACTGTTGTGCGGTGACTTCTACGACATTGTGCAAACCGAGGATTCGACCGTACACGTGGTCTTGGGAGATGTCTCCGGACATGGGGCAGCTGAGGCTGCTCTAGCAGTTCACCTGCGCGTGGCTTGGCGGACTGCCGTTCATTGCGGCAAGACCCAGTTCGAGCAACTGCGTATCCTGGAAAAGGTCCTGATCGATCAGAGAACGGACGACGACACCTACGCCACTGTTGTGTCGCTGGTGTTCCCTCCAGGGGGATTGTCCATGAAAATGATGAGCGCAGGGCACCCGGGGGTTCTCCTACGCAGCCACGGGGAAGTCCGCTGGGTCGAGCCTCGGACCGGCATTGCCCTGGGCCTGCTCCCGGGATGCCAGGACTGGACTCAGACCGATGTCTCGCTTTCCCCGCGCGACAGCGTGGTTCTCTTCACGGACGGACTGTTCGAGGGAAGGACTGGCCCCTCCACAAGACTTGGCGAGGAGGGCCTGCTGCGGCTGGCGCTGCGGCACGGACACCTGCCGGGGCAGGAGTTCATCGACGCCCTGGTCCACGGTGCTGCGTCCAGGGCGGCGCCCTTCGGGGGCCTGGCGGACGACGTGGCAGTTCTTCATCTGGGCTGGAACGCGGGGAATTGACCGCCCGTGTCGGTATGCCGTTCGCCGCCTCGATGCCGGACACCGCCTGGCCAATAGGCGGGACCCCGCCAGACTCGCCGGCGCCCTTTAACCGCCCCGGTTTTGATGTCAGCTACTTGTTTCGACACTTCGTCAGTGGTTCGCTTTCACTAGCCTTTCCGGTCCCCACCTGACGCCTCTTGGACGCCTCTTGGACGCCTTTTCGCCGACGCTCACCACGACGGTCTTCAGCCAACGCAGCTTGAGGCGGTTTGGCGCCTCCCCCCGCAGGGCGACGCCGAAGGGCCATAAACCTTCATCATCTGCACAGCACAGCATCAAGTGGGTCTACCTACATCAACCTCACTCTCCGCGCTCATGGCGCACTTAAAGATCAAGCTAAGACTTGTCCCGTAACTGATCTCCGACAGCAGCAGCTGGATCCCTGCGCTGGGGGGTGGCTCCGAGTCGTTGACCGGACTACGGAAGGACACGCCGGACGAGTACGCATCCCCCGCTTGGTCTGGTCGGTAGACGTTGCGCATCCCGACGACGAAGGAGCGCAACGGAGTTGAACGAGCAATCCCGTGACGTCCGCGCCATCCAGCTTCCGCAGTGGGGGCGGGTGGCTACGGACTCAGGTGTCGTGCCCTGGCTGGTCTTCGATGAGGAGGGGAAGGCCGTGCAGCCGGTCCGCAGGTTCCTGATCGACTTCAGCGCCCGGGACAACCGGACCGGCAGCGTGCGCAGCTGCGCCTACGACCTGCTGCGCTGGTGGCGGTGGCTGCGGGTGATCGATGTCGAGTGGAACCGCGCGACCTCGGCGGAGGTGCGGGACTTCGTGCTGTGGCTCAGGGCCGCGACGAAGCCGCGCAGGTCGGCGCGTACACATTCCGCGTCGACCGCGGGTACCACGAATCCGATCACGAAGAAGACGTACCTGGACGACCGCTACAAGCCGCGGACGATTCGGCACAGCAACGCGGTGCTGCGCAGCTTCTACGACTTCTGGATCGAGTCGGGCGGCGGCCCGCTCGTCAACCCGGTGCCGCTGGCGCGATCCGACCGGCGCCGGCCGCATGCCCACCACAACCCGCTGGAGCCTTTCCGACGGGGCGAGGGACGGCTGCGCTACAACCCGAAGGTGCCCCGGCGTAAGCCCCGGCAGATGCCGGATGAGCGGTGGAACGAGCTGTTCGGGGCCCTGCGCTCGAACCGGGACCGGGCGATCCTGGCGCTGGCGGTCAGCAACGGCGCCCGGGCGTCCGAGCTGCTGGGTGTCCGCGGAGTCGACCTCGACTGGGGCGACCAGCTCATGCGGGTCGTGCGCAAGGGCACCTTGGCCGAGCAGTGGCTGCCGGCCATCCCGGAGGCGTTCGTCTGGACTCGCCTCTGCCTCGCCGAGGGACCGCCGACCGATCCCCAGGCCCCGCTGTGGTGGACCCTGCGCCGCCGGGATCACGGTGAGGGGCTGGCCTACCAGTCCATGAACTACGAGGCCCTACGCGCGGTGCTGTACTGGCTGTGGGTTCGCATCGGCTGCGGCTGCCGGGCACGGGATGATTCCGCCGAGGCGGAACACCTGGGCTGGGCTACCGATCAGCTCTCAGGTCCTCGAAGTGAGCGCTGCGATCGGGCGCAGGGTTGAAACCGTGCCAGATAGGCGAGGGTCGAGCCGCTCCTGGTGCTCAGATGCAGGCCGGACGCGTCGGCGAGACGGTGCAGAGGGCCGAAGGGGATCCAGTGCCGGTCGAAGAACTCGCCCACGACCAGCCGTCCTGCGGGGGTGAGTACCCGTACTGCCTCATCGAGCACCCGTTGCGGTTCCGGGATCTCGCCCAGTGCGGTCACCAGATACATGGCGTCGAAGGTGTCGTCGTCGAAGGGCAGCTCGCGGGCATCCGCATGGGTGGGCACGATGTTGGGTACTGCGCGCTGCCTCGCGCGGTGCATCACGTGGCGGAGCATCTCGGGTTGGATGTCGAGGATGTCGAGCTGCCCGTCGGGCCCGAGTTGCGGTGCGATGTGCAGCGACTGCAGTCCGGTGCCGGGCCCCACTTCGAGGATCCGCTCGCCCGGGCTCGGGGTGAGCACCGCGTCGAGCCGGGCGGATGTGAGGAACGGCAACGGCAGTTCCAGCAGGCTGCGTTGGGCGTAGGGGTACGGCGCCTTGTCGCCGAACCACCAGGCGCCTGCGGCGGCAGCGGCACTGAGGGCGCAGGCCCAGCGCAGGCGCGGTGCGGTCAGGACAGCAGAGCCCATGGTGTTCTCCAGTTCTGTGGTATCCGTGGTTGCAGCCCGGGTCGGTGTGGCGGGTTTCATGGGGTGCGGGGCAGCGCTCGAACCGCCAGGCGGACGCATACCGCTGCGAGCGGAAGTTCTGCGAACAACGCCATGACCAGCGCCGCGCGCAGTTCGCTCCCGCTGGCCGCGGTCATCGTGTCGAACCAGGCGTCGACGGTGAGCAGGGCGGCCGTCGCGGCGGCGGCCGGTGCCAGTCGCCGATCCCCGCGGGTGGCCAGCAGACCTGTGGTGATCAGGCCGACCGCCTCCAGCGCGTCCAGACCCACCCAGGCGGCGGACCAGTGCGAGGCACGGAAGGTGGTCGGCAGGCTGGTGGCCAACACGACGAGCCACGGCAGCAGCGCCACCCCGCAGCCGGCCAGGACAAGACCCCGCCGTCGGCCCGGAAGGCGGTCCGGACGACGGCGCTGCGGGCTGGGGAGCGATCCCGTGCGCGGGCCGTGCGGCCTGCGTACGCCGCGCTCGGCGTCCGGCTCCGGGAACAGTTCGATGATTTCCTGCACGCCCTTCAGCCTGAGCCGCACAGCGATCACAGTCAGTAATGCCGGGTGCCGTTCTCAGGGTGGTGCCAGCTTCACCATCGATCCGGATGCACGGTGCATGGCATAGCCCTCGCCTGGCGTTTTACCGTCGAGCCATGACGATTCCCCGGACGCTGCGGCGCAGAGTTGTTCGGGTCCGGCGGGACACCGGTTTCTTGGCGACCGGGATTCCGCTGCACCTTGCGCTGGTGCCGTTGTGGAGCTGGATGGCGAGTATCCCGAAGTCGAGGGCGTGGCCGGTGCTCCCGCTCCCGTTTGTGCTGATCTTGCTCGGTGTGCTTGTGCTCACCGCTGTGCAGCGACGCCGTTACCGGGTGCTGCTGGGAGTGGGGATCCTCCGGCTGCCGGCCGCGCGCGAGCAAGGGTGGCTGAGGCGCGCTCTGCGGTGGCTATCCGTGGCCCAGACCTGGCGGCAGGCCGGATACCACCTGCTTGTCGGTCCGCTCCTGGCTGTGGTGGAGCTGGGGGTGCTCGCTGCGTGGGTCGCGGGCCTTGCTGGCGTCACCGTCAACGGGTGGGCCTGGATGTTGCCTGTGCAGGTTCGCCTGGACCATGTCGACTACGCGACCCAAGCGGTGTACTACACCGCGGCCGGCGTGCTGCTGCTGTGCGCCGCACCCTGGCTGACCGGGCCGGTGACCCGCGCCGAGACCCGGATCGCGCTCGCGCTGCTCGGGACCAGCCGCTCCCAGCAGCTTCAGCAACGTGTCGAGCACCTGTCCGAGAGCCGCACCGACCTGATCGACGCCGTCGATACCGAACGCCGCCGCATCGAACGCGACCTGCACGACGGCACCCAGCAGCGCCTGGTCTCCCTCGCGGTCAACCTGGGCCTGGCCAAGGCCACCCTCACCGACCTGCCGGACGAGGCCCGCACCGTGATCGACGAGGCGCACCGCGAGGCGAAGGAGGCCATCGCCGAACTCAACGACCTGGTGCGCGGCCTGCACCCGGCCGTCCTCGAAGACCGCGGGCTGGACGCGGCGCTGTCCGGGCTGGCCGCCCGGGTACCGATCCCGGTACGGCTGCGAGTCGACCTCGAGGAGCGAGCGGCGCCCACCGTGGAGTCAGTCGCCTACTTCGTGGTCTCCGAGGCGCTCACCAACGTCACCAAGCACGCCCGCGCCACCCGCGTGGACGTCACTGTCAAACAGATCGGGAGAATGCTGCGCGTGAACATCACCGACGACGGGATCGGCGGCGCCGACACCTCCACCGGCAGCGGACTGAGCGGGCTGGCCAAACGGGTCGGTTCCGTCGACGGCACCTTCCACATCAGCAGCCCGGTCGGGGGCCCGACCACCATCGCCGTGGAGCTGCCATGCGAGCCGTGATCGCCGAGGACTCACTGCTGCTGCGCGTCGGGCTCGTCAAGGTCCTGGAAATGGCCGGCTTCGAGATCGCCGCCGAAGTCGGCGACGCCGAAGCCCTGCTTGCGGCCGTCGAGGAACACCGGCCCGGGCTGGCCCTGGTCGATGTCCGCATGCCACCCGGCTTCACCGACGAAGGCGTGCGCGCCGCGCTGGTGATCCGTAAGCAATGGCCACAGACCGCGGTGGTACTGCTCTCACAGTACGTCGAGGAGCGGTATGCGGCCGACCTGCTGACGGCCAACACCAGCGGCGTCGGCTACCTGCTCAAGCAACGCGTCGCCGACGTGGAGGAGTTCGTGGCTTCCGTTCGGCGGGTTGCAGCCGGGGGCACGGCACTGGATCCACAGGTGGTCGCCCAGCTGCTCGTGCGCCGCCGCAGTGACCCGCTCGATCGGCTGACGCCACGCGAACGGGAGGTACTCGCCCTGATGGCCGAGGGACGCTCCAACACCGGGATCGCCGAGGCCCTGGTCGTCAGCGACAGCGCAGTGGCCAAGCACATCAACAACATCCTCGCCAAGCTCGACCTGCCCGCAGCCGACGCCGACCACCGGCGCGTTCTCGCCGTCCTGAGATTCCTCGGCGCTTCCCCGACCTAACCGACCCGCCGCCCGCACCCCTACCGCCGTTCGGCCCAACAGACCGGCAAGCCAACAAACGACGTCTCGCGGACACCGAGCCACGTGGAAAGCGGTCCCGCGGGTGGCTCTCATTCTCATTGCCCCGGTGGCTCCGAAACACCCTGTCGAGAACAGGCCGCCGTTCTGCCGCCGGCAGAACAGCGCGGGTGTTCCTCTGAAATGCGGAGATGGCTCACGATCCGCCACAAACCCAGTTCCCGCGGCAGCGGTTTCGGATCACCTGGCGGCCCCGGCCGCTCGGAGTGTGAGCTCAGTCGACTCGTGTTCTATTCCCTGATCGATCAGCCGGACCGCGGCGGTGAAGTCGCCCTGCTCGGCGTGTATGTCGGCCAGGTCGAGATAGAGCGACCAGTTGGCCGGGTCCAGGGCAAGAGCGCGCTCGAACGCCGCCGCAGTCTGTTCAGGATCACCCAGCTTGCGCCACGTGCCCGCTCGCACGACTTCCGTCAGCATGATCCGCTCCACGGAGTCCGCCTGGTCGCAGAGGGCAAATGACGCATCGGTGAGACCGCATGTCCGCAGCAAGATCGCCATCTTGGCCAACGCCTCCGGCGACGGCTGGCGGGCAGCGACCGCGTCGATGGCTCGGAACCAGGGCCGGAACCGTTCCCGCATGCTTTCGGTGTCCAGACCATGGCCATAGTCCATCGTTCGCATTGCGGCCTCGGCCAACGCGTCGGCACTCACCACACCGAGAAATCGTGCATCGCTGAACCAGGGGGCTTTGGCCCATGCGATGTCGGGTTGCACACCCGTGACCGATCCGATCGCCTGCGCCGCACCGTCCATGTCCCCCTCAAGGAAGCTGATGTACGACTGCGCCAGTACCGTCCTCAAGGAGTCGGCACCCTGAACGACCTCGGCCAGTTCCGACGGCCTGTCCCTCCACAATTCGGCAAGGACCGTATAGGGCTCGGAGTCCTCAGGTGCGGAGGCGATGGCACCCGCCAGATAGTGCACGGCTGCTGCTGGACTGCCCCCGCAGTGCGCCAACACCTGTGCGAGACCTACTCCAGCTGCTACCGCCCGATTCGACATCGTCCGAGGGTATCCCCGACGCCCGACGCCCGACGGCCGTCTGTCGGCCCGCCCCCATGGCTCGCTGGACACGATGCCATGATCTTCTTGTGGCAGGAGTGACTGCAGCGTCGGGACCTTCCTGGATAGCCCCGTTCCGTCACCGGCGGCCTGGGACCGAATCAAGCATGAGCGGAGTGAGCCTCGGTAGCTCAGTTCATCGTCCCCAGCATCACAGCGACACACAGCATCACAGCGGTGATCAGAGCCATCGCGGTCGCCGTTCCGCGCAGCCAGTGTCTGAGGCGCACGTGGTGCCGCTTTTCCACCAGGCTGATGCGGTCCGAGATGTGCTCCGTGACCATACGGGCGACGTACTTCTGCTCGTCGAGATACCACCGCTCGATGTCCGTCTTCTGGTCCTGGGTCAGCCCTGGGGCCCGCGCGGTGAAAGCTGCCACACGCTGACGTGCTGCTTGCAGATGGCCCTCCCGGTAGAGGTACATCTCGATGTCGGTGAGGCCGCGTTCGGCCTCCCTACTCGCGTCCATGCTGTCCTCCAGCGGGAAGGCGGGAAGGCCAGTTGTGACGGTCCCGGGAACCAGGAGTGAGCCGGTTGTCGAGCCAGTCACCGTAGTGAGTGGGCGCGGTGTAGGCATCGGCACCGGGAAGGAGGTCATGACGTCGGAGTCTGGCGCCGAAGTAAGGACTGCGGTCGTCGGGGAGCAGACGGCGGTACTCCCCGATGTCGGTGAGGGCGGCACGAACGAACGTATCGAGCCCGAACTCGTCGGGGCCGGCAATCTCACGAACACCGAGGAGAGGCCTGAAAGAAGCAGTGTGAGCCACGAGTGTGGCGACGTCCGCGCAGGACACCGGCCGGATCTGGACGGGCGCCACCCAGATGCTCCAGTCCTCTGTGGCAGCTTCGGCGATGTCACCGGCGGACTCGAACAGCTGGGTCGTACGGATAATCGAGTAAGGAATCCGAGACTGCCTGATCAGGGCCTCCTTGGCGTACAGGGCTCGGAAGTAGCCACTCTCCCTCAACCGATCCACGCCGACCACGGACAAGGCGACATAGTGTTTTACGCCGGCGGCGGCCGCCGCCGAAACCATGTTCGTCGTGGAGCGGCACAACGTCTGCATGACTGCCTCCTCATCGATCACGAGGCCGAAATCCTCAGTGAGGACCCCGTCATCAAGTGAGGGCGGCCCAGACAGGTCGACCACTACGGAGCAGTTCTCAAGGGCCTCGGGCAGGCCTTCTCCAGTAAGGATGTTGACGCCGCTTGAAGCGGAGAGCAGATCGGCCTCATTCCCGTGCTCATTGACTCTGGCAACAATCTCCGCCCCTGTGGATCCACCGGCGTCGATGACAACGACCTTCATAGAGAGAAGCCTTCCCTTCACACAGAGACCGCCCTGGGATGCAACCAAGACGTCATCCACGGCAACCTTTTTCGTGAGTCTTCAGATCAAATGGACCGGGCGGTCTGCATGTTTGTCGCACTCACCGGCTCGCGCTCCAGGGCGTCCTGCTGAGCGTTTACGGCATGCTCATGCGGCCGTGTGGTCGCCCGCCGGGCTCCCACTGGGCCGGTTCGGATTGGCGTTCGAGACGAACGCCTCCCGTGGATGCTGAACGGAGGCAAGGGAGACAAAATCCCTGCCCCATAGTGCGGCGGTGAGCCAGACGGCGAGAATGCGGACCTTGCGCTCCCAGCTGGGCACAGCCAGGACGTGATAGCCCCGGTGCATCAGCCAGGCGGGAAGTCCCTTGATAACGATGCTCTTGTACTGGAAGATGCCTCGTCCGAGGCCCAGCGTCGCCACCACTCCCAGACTGCTGTGGCGATAGTCCCGGGTCTCGCGCCCCCGAAGGCTTGCCGCGATGTTCTTTGCGAGGCGCTTGCCCTGCCGCACGGCATGCTGGGCGTTCGGCACCGTATGCGCGCCCGGTACGGGAGAAGCGAGGTCCGGAACGGCCGCATCGTCTCCGGCCGCCCAGGCGTCCGGCACGAGTTCGCTGTCGGATCCCACGCGCAGATCAGGCCGTACTACGATCAGGCCCCGCTCGTCGACGGGCAGGTCCGTGTGGTTGTGCACGACAGGATTCGAAGCGTTTCCAGCGGCCCAGACGATCAGCGCGGAATCGAATTCCTTTCCGTTGGACAGCACGACGTGGCCGTCTTCGGCGGAGAGCAACTGTGTGGTCAGGTGGACTTGCGCGCCACGGTCTTCCAAAGAGCGCACGACCCAGGCGCCAGGCTTGTCTCCCACCTCGGGCAGGATTCGGCCCCGGGCCTCGACCAGGTGGAACGACACATCGTCGATGCTCAGTTCCGGGTAGAACTTGACCATCGCTGTCGCCAGCGAGAGCAGTTCACCGAACCCCTCGACGCCGGAGAACCCGCCGCCTACGAACGTGACGGTGAGCAGCCTTTGCCGCTCGGGGCCGGGCGGCAGTGACGCCGCCTGATCGAACGCAGTCATCAGCCGGTCGCGAATGGCCACGGCCTCCTCCACGTGCTTCAGGCCTATCGCCTGCTCCGCCACTCCGGGTACCGGGAAGGTGCGGGTCACGGCACCGGCGGTGACCACAAGGGTGTCGTACTGAACTTCGTAGTCTGCTCCGCTCGTAGAGCGCACGGACACCGTCCGGTCCGCGTGGCGGATCTCGGTCACGCTCCCCGCGATCAACCGGGTGCTGCGCAGGTGTCGCCGCAACGAGACGGCAGCGTGACGCGCCTCGACCGAGCCCGCCGTCACCTCCGGCAGGAAGGGTTGGTACGTCATGTACGGACGCGGGTCGACAACCGTGACCCGCGCCTCGCCCTTGCGCAGCTTTTTCTCAAGGCGCCACGCAGTGTAGAAGCCCGCGTAGCCCCCACCGACAATCAGAATCTCGCGCATCGGTCCCTCTGTTTGTTGTCTGACACCAGATAGACCAGACGGGCCAGGACGGTGTGACACGGCTGCGGCGATAAAGCGATGGAGCCAATCTCGTCACAGAAGTCGGGGACTTCCGGTCTTCACTCAAGGCAGCGCTGTGGGCCACTGGCTAGGGCAAGCGAACGCTGTCGTCGCCAAGCGTGATGTTGGCATGAGGTGCGGTGGTGACTCGAACGTCGAGAGGGAGGGCCTGGCTGTGCTCGTTGTTCCGGATCCGAAGGTCGTCAGAAGGCTGCTGACCCGGTACGCGTCCCTGCGGATCGCGCTCACCGAAAGCGAGGGGCGGGAGAAGTCACGCGAGCTTGAGGACGTGAGTTACACGCTGTGCATCACGATGGGAACCCGGAACGTGCACGAGGCCATAGCGGCAGCGGACACGCTGCTGGTGGCCGCGGCCAGGCGGGGCAGGGTCCAGGAGCCGGACGGCGAGGGCGGTTTGCCGGTACGCGTCTGAGGCCCTACCGGGACGGCTACGCCTGTTCGGCGAGGAGGAGCTGGCCGGCGGTCCCATCTGGCTGCGCCGCGCCCTGGACGGACCCCGCGTCCACCCCATGAAGGTCCTTGAATCGCCTGCCTTCTTCGCCCGGCCGGGCCATCCATTTCACTCGTGATAGTCTCGTTCAATACCATCTCGTGTTTGACTATGGTTGAGCATCAACCCTCTCTCGGGAGAAAGCCCATGGCCACATTGCTGCACATCGACTCGTCCGTGTTTCCCGGCGAGGTCTCCTCGTCCCGTCCGGTCACGGCGACCTTCCGCAAGGTCTGGGAGGAGCGGCATCCGGAGGGCACGGTGATCTACCGTGACCTCGCCGCCGACCCTGTCCCGCACATCACCGCCGCCGCCTGGTCCGCCGGTTACACCGCCCCCGCCGAGCGCACCCCGGAGCAGTCCGCCGCGTTCGCCGCGCGCGTGAAGCTCATCGAGGAACTGGAGCAGGCGGACGCCGTCCTGATCGGCGCCCCCATGTACAACTTCTCGATCCCCTCGACCCTCAAGGCGTGGCTGGACAACGTGCTCCTCATGGGCCGCACCGCGGGCGAGACCCCATCAGCCCAGGGCACCCCGACCGTGGTGGTCGCCAGCCGCGGCGGCTCCTACGCACCCGGCACCCCGCGCGAGGGCTACGACTTCGTACAGAACTACCTGGAGGCCGTCCTCAAGGGGACCCTCGGCCTGGACCTCCACTTCATCGTCCCGGAACTCACCATGGCCCCCCGCAACCCGGCCATGTCGGAACTGGTCCCCCTCTACGAGGCCTCCCGCAATCGTGCCCAGGAGGACGCAGCCGCCAAGGCCAAGGAACTCGCGGAACTCCTCGCCGCGTAGCCCTTCCCGCATCGGACACCGTGTGATGCATCGACGCAGGACGTCGTCACACGGTGACCGTGTTGCCCGCCTCTGCCCCAGACAGTGGGGGTGGTCCGGGTGTTCGGCCCGCCGACGGGCCGCGCATCTGGACGATGGCGACGAAGTCCTGCCCGCGGCCTGGCCCGCTGGTGTGTGGCGACGAGGGGCGCGTTCGCCAAGGCGAGGTCCGCCGTGAAAGCCGTACGGCGCGGAACCCGTCCACGCATCGGCCAGTCGCCGCGCGGACGCGCCTACGCTTCACCCTCCGCGGGATGGGCGAACCGGGTCAGCAGCCCCGTCAACCGCTCGGCCTCACCGGGCCCCAGTCCGGCCACCAGGCGCTCGGCCAGCGGCTCCGCCGCCACATGCGCCGCATCGAAAAGCCCGACGCCCTCAGGTGTGATCTCCACCGCCCGCACCCGCCGGTCCCCCGGAACGTTCTTGCGCACGGCCAGCCCCATGCGTTCCAGGTCGTCCACGACCCGCATGATTCCCGCCTTGTCCGACCCCGTCGCCGCCGCCAGGTCCCGCTGCACCGTGGGCCCGCGGTCGACCAGCACCAACAGCACCGCGAAATGCCGCAACTCGATGCCGAGCGGACGAAGCGCCTCCGTCATCACCGCCGCCGCACGCCAGTGCGCCCGCCGCAACAGCAGGCCGAGAGCGAAGGGCGAGGTGTCCCCGGGACGGTCGGTCGCACGCGAGGCAACGGTTGGATGAGGAGTGTCGGCAGTCACAGCTCCAGGTTACCAGCTGTCCGTTCATCCAATACGGTATCGTTTGAAACAAAATGTGGCTGCGCCCGCCTCGGCTGCGCCCGGACAACGCCAGTGTGCGATCGCACCGGGGTGCTGAACGCTCGTCTTGACGGCGGGCAGCCGTGGAACGATCGTGAATAGAGCCGATGGCAAAGGCGATCCGGCGGTCATCCGGCACGGCACACCAGGTAGGCACCATGGCGCACTCCCACGCATGGTCCGGTCCGCTGCCTCCAGGATCGGCACGGTTCCACGCCGACGCAGCCGCGGCCATCGCCGTCTCGGACCCTTCCGGCCGGATAATCCTCTGGAGCAGCGCCGCACAGGCGCTGTGGGGTTACGCTCCCGAAGAGGTGATCGGCAAGTCCCTCACCGGTCTCTTCACCACCGACGGGGCGGCGCTGTTGCATCGTGACGGCCGCTCTGTCGAGGCGCGGGTCCGTGTGTCGCCGTTGGTGGCGTCCGAACGGCCGGGCGGGTTTCTCCTGACCGCGGAGCCCCAGGGGGCCGCAGAGGCTCGGCCGGGTGCACAGCAGCCCGGGGACGAGGCGTTGATGCGGTGGGTGTTCGAGCAGCATCCGGCTCACCTCGGGATATTCGACTGCGAGGCCCGGGGCCTGAAGCAGAACCGGACGATGGCCCGGGCGACCGGTCTGCGCGAGGAGGAACTCCGCGACCGGCGCGTCAGCGACCTGATCCCGGATGCCTCGCTCATCGAGAACGAACGATGGATCCGGCGGGTGGCCGCGACGGGCGACCCGGCGCAGAGAGAGGCTTTCCTCAAGGTCCCCGGTGAACCGAAGGCGCACGCCTGGACCGTGGACTACTTCCCGCTCAAGGACCCGATCGGCCGGGTGCGCGCAGTGGGCATGACAGCCTACGACTATTCCCAGCAGTACGAGTCACGGGAGCGGCTGGCCCTGCTCGGCGAGGCCCGCACCCGCATCGGCGCCAGCCTGGAACTGGAGGGGACGGCTGACGAGCTCGCGGAACTCCTCGTGCCCCGTTTCGCGGACGTCGCCAGCGTCGACCTGTTCGAGGCGGTCTTCGGCGGTGAGCTGCCTACGTTTGTCGCCTCCGGCCCCGTTCTGCTGCGCCGAGCCGCGCAACGGCCGGAGTTCTTCGCGGCAGGGGCGTGTCCCGCCACCGGCGAGACGCGGTGGCACCCGCCTTCCTCACCGGTCAGCCGGTGTGTGGCGACCGGGCGGGCGGAACTGTACGACTTCACCGATCCACAGATGACCCGTTGGTTCGCCGACGACCCCACGACGGCGGCAGAGCTGCGCGCCTCCGGAGCGCACTCGCTGATCACGGTGCCCATCCGAGCCCGCGGCACTACTCTCGGGGCCGCCGCTTTCCTCCGCCACAGCGCCTCCCGTGAGTCTTTCACCGCCGTCGACCTGACCGTCGCCGAGGACCTGGTCGCCCGTGCTGCGATCTGCCTGGACAATGCCCGCCGGTTCACCCGCGAACGAGGCATCGCGCTCTTGCTGCAGAGCACCCTGCTGCCGCGTGGCCCGATCATGCATCCGGGCGCGGAGACCGCTGCCCGTTACCTGCCCGCCGACCGTGCCACCGAGGCGGGTGGGGACTGGTTCGACGTGATTCCCCTGCCCTGCACTCGCGTCGGCCTGGTCGTCGGCGACGTCGTCGGCCACGGTATCGGCGCCTCGGTCACCATGGGCCGGCTACGGACGGCGGTACGTACCCTCGCGGACATCGACCTGCAGCCCGACGAGCTCCTCACCCACCTCGACGACATGGTGACCCACCCGGCGGAAGAGACGGGCGACGAGTCCGGTGCCGGTGTCGTCGGATACGACGCGATCCCGGGCGACATCGGCGCCAGCTGTCTGTACGCCGTCTACGACCCCGTGTCCGGTACCTGCACGCTGGCCCGGGCTGGTCACCCGCCCCCGGTTCTGGTGCGCCCGGACGGCACCGCGCAGGTCGTCGACGTGCCAGCCGGGCCTCCGCTCGGGCTGGGCAGCCTGCCGTTCGAGGCGGCGGAGTTGACCATTCCCGAGGGCAGCCTGCTGGTTTTGTTCACCGACGGACTCGTCGAAACCCGCGGCCACGACATCGACGAACGCATCGACGAGTTGCGCGAGGCTCTGACCCGGTCCGCGCCCTCGCTGGAAGAACTGTGCGACACAGTCCTGGAGTCCTTGCATTCCGAGACGCGGACCGACGACATCGCCCTGCTCGTCGCCCGCACCAGGGTCCTCGGCAAGGAACACGTCGCCGAGTGGGACGTCCCTGCGGACCCGGCAGCTGTGGCGGAGACACGCAAGCAGGTGGACGAGCGGCTCACCGCGTGGGGGCTGGAGGAGGCCGCGTTCACCACGGAACTGGTGGTCAGCGAGCTGGTCACCAACGCGATCCGGTACGGCACCGAACCGATCCGCCTGCGGCTGATCAAGGAGCGATCCCTCATCTGCGAGGTCTCCGACAGCAGCAGCACCGCCCCTCACCTGCGCCGGGCCCGGGACAGCGACGAGGGCGGCCGGGGACTGTTCCTCGTTGCCGAGCTCACTCAGCGCTGGGGCACCCGCTACACCTCCGTGGGCAAGGCCATCTGGGCCGAACAAGCCCTGGTTCGATCGTCACGGACAGCGTCCTCTTTCTGACAGGTCGCTTCCTTTTGGTGTCGCAATCTCTGAATCACCGTCCGCACGCCCGCACCATGGCCCGGCGCCGCGTCGGCGGGGTCGGTGTCACGGACCGGGTGGCCGCCCGGTCCTAGTCGGGAATCCAGTCCGATCCGGCGCCATGGTGAGAAAGACGGAGGATTTACTTGTCGGAAAGCCCAACTTCATCGAACCGCCCGTCTGTGGACCCGCCGTCGACAGGCTTGCGCTCCCTTCCCCGTCCCGTGGCCGTGGTGGTGTGCGCCGGTGGCCTACTCGGAGCGGCCCATGTCGGTATCGGGTACGCGCTGGAACACCGTGGATTCGTCCCGGACATGATCATCGGAACGTCTGTGGGCGCTCTCAACGGGGCCGCGCGGCCGCCCACCTCGACAGGGCCGCGCCGTGGCTGGATCACGTGTGGACCCGGTTGCCTCGCCGCGAGGTCTATCCGCTCGGCCATCACCTGTTCTCACGGGCCAGCATCTTCACCGATCGCGGCCTGCGTCGGCTGATCACCCGGGCCGGACTGCCGTCGCGGATCGAGCAGTTGTCGGTCCCGTTCACTGCGGTGGCCATTGACCTGGCCACCGGCAATTCGGTGCTGCTCGACCACGGAGACCTCGAGTCGGCGCTGCTGGCCAGCGCGGCCATTCCCGGGATGCTGCCCCCGGTGGTCCGGGGGGGCGGATGCTCGTCGACGGCGGGGTGATCGCCTACGTCCCGGTACTGGCGGCCCTGCAGGCCGGGGCGGCAAGCGTGGTGGTTCTGTCGACCGGGCCGGAGAGCTCACCGTTGCGCCCCACCACCCCACGCCGACGTGCCAGTGCCATCGCCGCCCGGGCCGGGACACTGTTGATGCACCATCAGATCGAGCGTGACCTGCACGAGGTGCCCAAGTACATCCCGACCGTCGTGCTGCCGACCGGGATCGAGGCCTGGCCCGCTCCGTGGGACTTCCGCCAGGCCGAACGCCTCATCAGCACCGCGTCCCGCACGGCGGGGCGCTTTCTCGACGGGCTACGCATCGGCGGTCCGGGCCTGTATCGGGTCGACGGCCCTCCGTGACACCCGGCAGTCCGGGTGAGGCGTCCATTTCTTCCGTATCAGGGGTTCCTCGCCACACCTTGGCCCGCGGATGTCCCACCTGTAAGCGGCGCGTACGGCCCTAAAGTGGCGAAGCCCCTCAGTGCTCACCGGCTGGCCCCGGCCACAACGCCCGCACCGCGTCAGGCACCTCGGCCACAACAGCCGGATCGAGCAGAGCCACTTGGAGGATGTAACCGGGGAGGATGGAGAGCATCGTCGAAGCGATCGCCTCGGCCGTCACGTTCACGGGCAAACCGCCGTTTTCCTGGCGGTCGCGGACCAAGGTGACCAGATTGACTCGAATGCGGCCCATGAGATGGTCGAGCTTGCGCGCCAACGAGTGGTTGCGCATGGCCTCTCCCCAGACCAGAACCGCGAGGCCGGCCACGTCCTCCTCGGCGGACTTGGCCCGGATCACGTCGAGCAGTTCGGCCATGACAGCCCCCATGGATTGACCCTGCCGGTTGGCGGCGACAGCCAGTGTGATGTCGAGGACATCGCGCATGTTCTCCTCGGCGATCGCGAGGATCATCTCGTCCTTGCTGGTGAAGTGCCGGTACACCGCGCCCGCGGACATCTGCGCCTCGGCGAACAGGTCCTGCATGGACGTGGAGTGGAATCCGTCACGGAGGAAACAGCGGCGCGCCGCGTCGAGGATCTGCTTGCGGCGGGCGTCCATGTGCTGCTGGGTGACCTTGGGCATGAGGCCAGTCTAACAAAAAAACGAACATTCGTATTGACGTTTGCCAATCCGGCAGGCCAGACTGAGGCTTAATAAAACGATCATTCCTTTTTATGAGAGGCCGGGTTGTGAGGAACCCCTTGTCAGGACACCGGGCATTGCGGGAAGTAGCCATTGCCGCCGTGGCGCTGCCCATAGTGATCACTCTGGCGGTGATGGCGTTCGCCTGGCCGGCGGGGCGGATCTCGCCGCGTGACGTCCCGGTCGGGATCGTGGGCACCGGGCCGGCCAGCCAGCACGCGGTGGAGGGACTGACCCGGGCGAAGCCCGGCGCGTTCGACTTCCACCTCTATCCCGACCAGCAGGACGCACGGTCGGCGATCAAGAGCCGGGATGTCTACGGCGCCTTCGCCATCTCCGGCCACGGCATCACCGTGCTGAAGGCCACCGCCGCCAGTCCCTCCGTGGCCCAGGTTCTGACCGATATCGGACAACAGCTGGCCGACAAGGCCACCCAGCAGATCACCCGGCAAAAGGCCGCCCAGCAGAAGGCCACCGGTGCACATCCCCCGGCGAAGGCCCACAAGCAGACGGCCGCCCAGCAGGGAGCCGCCGGCGCCGACTCCTCGGTGAAGATCCTCGTGAAAACAGTCGACGTGGTGCCCGTCGCCACAGAGGACCCCCGGGGTGTGGTGTTCAGCTCATCGGTGTTCCCGCTCACGATCTGCGGCATCCTGATCGGGGCGTTCGTCACGATGGCTCGCGGCCTGGCACGCCCGCGGCACCGAGTGCTGACACTTCTCGTCGCATGCGCCGTCGCGGCCCTGGGCATCTATCTCGTGGCCCAGGGCTTCCTCGGGGCGCTGCCCCACAGACACGTGGCCACGTGGGCGATCCTGTCGCTCGACCTGCTCTCCATCAGCGCCACCGCTGCCGGCGTGATCCGGCTCCTCGGGCCGGGAGGTCTTGGGCTCAGCGCCGCGCTCATGGTCTTCGTCGGGAACGCCTTCTCCGGCGCCACCTCAGCCCCGGAGATGCTCCCCAAGGGCGCGGACTACGTGGGCCAGTGGCTGCCCCCCGGCGCGGGAGCCAGCCTGCTTCGCGATACCACCTACTTCGACGGCAGCGCCGGCGCCGGCCACCTTGCCGTCCTTGTTCTGTGGAGCGTCTGCGGTCTCACAGCAGTCATGTTCGGCCACTGGGTCACCGGGGAAGCCCGCGGCACGAAGACCAGTGCAACGGCTTCCGGGGAGTTGCTCCCGGCCTTGCCGGGGTCCGGCGCCGCCTTGCCGGGGTCCGGCGCCGCCTTGCCGGTTCGGCGTCACGCGCACGCCCACGCCCGCCGCGATGACAGTGACGGCTGATGCCGAGCGCCTCATGCGGGCGACAGGCCCTGGCCGCCAAGGATTTCGGCCCTGTGCCGAAGGCGAACGAAGCGCTGACGCACAGCTGCTCCCTGGCCTTCGTCGCCTCGGGCGCCATGGTCCCGGCCGGGGAATGGATCGCGGTCCTGGCTGTCAACGCGCGCAAGCAGCACATCGGGGGCACGGCCGTCCGTATGAGCCGACATCACGAAGGCGTGCCCCCTCCACGAGGCCGCGCCGCCACCCAACGGTGCTGCCCGGCAGACACACGGGCCGACTCCCGACACGATCACGACCACAACCACGGAGTACTGCGCGAGGTGTTGAACCGCGATGCCCGGCGCCGTACCGGAGCGGACACACACCATGACCACCCCACAACACTCCCAGCCGGCACACCGGTCCGAACATCCGCAGGCGACCGGCACCTCTCCGGCCATCACTCGGGCCTTCGCCCTGCTCAGCAGACGTTGGAACGGCCTGATCCTCATGGCTCTGGCCAAAGGGCCGGCCGACTTCGTACAGATTCGCGAGCGCGTCCCCGGGATCAGCGACCGCATGCTCGCGCGGTGCCTCCAGGAACTGACCGCGATCGACCTCGTCGCCCAGGACGCCCGGCCCGGGCTGTCGTCGCGAACCCGTTACGCACTGTCTCCGCACGGCAAAGCCTTCCTCGTCCCCCTGGCCATCTTGTTCCTGTGGGCGGAGGACCATCTTCCAGCGAGCGGCTCGCCGGCATCGGATCCGGCAGGGCCAGGCCACTGACCTCCCTTTCCGCGTCGTCGGGCGGAACGCGAGCTGGACACATGCCTTCGGCGGACGATCGGCCGACACCCGTATGCGGGGGAGCGCCGCTGTCGACTGCCGCAAGGCGAGGAACGCCGGTGGCTGCTCTGTCGTCGGCGGGATCCGACCGAGCACGCGGAAGCGGTGGGCTGGGTTCACGGGCGCAGGCAGTCGACAGGCCGGGCGATGCCGGTGCCTGCGCGTCGACGTTCGATGAGGCCGTCGCCATGGAGCACGAGGGGGCCCGTCCGGCCGTCGGCGCCCGTGGATCTCCCGGTGCCACGGTGATGGCGATGATCGCATCGCCGAGCGATGCGATCCGGCGTGGTCGGCCGTGCGGGGCGCCTCCCGGCACTACTGCCACCTACGCCATTTAGCGCATATTATCCCATTTTGTAGTCCATCGATTGTCAAGGGATAGGCATGTAGGGGCATACGAGGGAGACTGGTGATCTTGGACGTCTACGAGGCAGTCACGAGCCGACGGGCCGTGCGTGGATTCATCGACCGGCCCGTCCCGAGGGTGGTACTGGAGCGGGTGCTGTCCGCTGCGGCTTGGGCACCGTCCGGGTCGAACCTCCAGCCCTGGCGCGTTTATGTGCTGACTGGCCGACCGCTGGCCGAACTGAAGGAGCTCGCCGACGGGCGCGTGACCGCATGCGATCCCTGGGACGAGCGGGAATACGAGATGTACCCGGCCGCACTGAAGTCCCCGTACCGCGAGCGCCGATCCGCCTTCGGTGCGGAGCGCTACAGCGCGCTCGGCATCGCGCGCGAGGACTGGGCGGCGCGCCAGAGAGCCGCTACCGCGAACTGGAGCTGCTTCGGCGCGCCCGCCGCCCTGTTCTGCTACATCGACCGCGGTCTGGGCCGACCCCAGTGGTCCGACGTAGGCATGTTTCTCCAGACCGTGATGCTGCTGCTGCGCGCCGAAGGCCTGCACAGTTGCCCGCAGATGGCGTGGTCGGTGTATCGCAAGACCGTCGCGGAGGTCCTGTCACCCCCGGACGACCTCATCCTCTTCTGCGGCATGTCGATCGGATTCGAAGACGCCGCAGTGTCGTACACCCGTACAGGCCGAGCACCGCTCGACGAGACGGTCACGTTCGTCGATGGTTAGTTGGCGGTACTCGTTGCCCGTCAACGGCGGGCGGGTGGTGTGGCAGACACCGCGGCTCAGCTTCTCAGGCCGAGGGCTTCGCGAGGCGATCAACTCTGCTCCATCCTCACGGCCCGGCAGGCACGGCTTGCCCCCGGCGACGGCGCTACATCGCAGTTGAGGCCGGTGAGGGTGCCGCGAGGCAACACCCGGGTCCACCCCGAGTGCAGACAGCCCGTCAGGAGGGCAGGGCATCCGGCGGCGTCCGCGTCGCCGATCTGAACGGCCGACGCGGTCGGGAGGTCCCATCCGGCGGGCAGCAGCGACACGTCTTGTGCTCGGGCCGGAAGGGCTGTGGATCCTTCGTCAGGCGCCCGCCGCGCGCGCCGAGCAGTACGAGGCAGTTGTGGGCGATCAGCCCGAACAGCACCTACCTCTTTGGTCGTCCACCGCGGGTGGACCGAACCCGCGCCGATGGGCGTGCGTTCATCATGCGGGCACCGCAAGTCTCGCGCTGTCACAGCCGGCCCGGATCCGCTTGTCGAACTCCGACGTCGGGATCGTGTTGATGTAGTCCGAGGACAAGAGCCCCGGCAGGGCGATCCCGGACCTGGCCGCGTACTCGTGCACCCGTCGCAGCAGGTACACCGCCCGATCCGGCCCCGCGTTCCTCACGACAGCGTCGAGTGATACCTGCCATTCGGCGGTTTCCTCGGTATCCCGGTCGGGTAGTTGGTCGAGCTCACTCGTTGCAGAGAACTCAGTGGGCCGGGACGGATCACTCATGGCAGCCTTTCTGTCACAGCGTGATCAAAGGAGAGACCGACTGCCGACACGGAGGTGCTTCCGGTGTCGACGGGCCAGAGGGGTGCGTAGGTGATGGTGGGGTGGAGCCAGCGGTTCACAACACCTAGGACCGCGCACATGCCACCTTTGTGACGATCCTCAGCACTGTGTGTCCTGCCGCGAGTCGAAAGCGCGCTCCGGGTGCACAGGCCATTCACCGTGTGCCCATCCCCAACCGCTCCTGCGCGCCCGTAGGTTGTCCTGAAGGGCGGATGCAGTCACTCGTGTCACAGACCCGCTGCGCACTCAGCCGGCAGTAGGAAAATGTGATCCCCGCACGTGGGAAAACACTTCGGCGGACGGTGTGGCTGCCCCATGGACAGCACACCTGTGAAGCTGCACCGCAACGCCAGACGGTGACCATTCACGTGGAGTGCGCGCCAGGCGCCCCGGGAACTCCTCCGCACCGACACTCGGGCCCGTCGTTCGGATATGCCATCGAGGGTGCGGTGCGCTTCGAGGGCGAGGGTGACCCGGAGCGCATGGTGAAGGCCGGCGGGACGTGCTGGAAGTCGGGTAGTGGCGTGGGCGCAACAAGACACGAGTGCCACTGAAGCTTTCGCGTCTTCTTGCCCTGATTGCCAGGCGGTCTCGGTGATGTGAACGGCGAGGTGTGGCTGCGCCGACCGAGAACTGACCGCTCCACGCTGGTCAGCCCCGTCACCTTCCTAGCGAGCGCCCCGGCTCGTTCGGCGATCGACGTCACGCGATCGGCGCGTGTGCGCCGGGATACCTACATCGGCCCCTGGCTGCCGGAGCCCGTCGGCACCAGCTCGGATCCGAAGGTGGGCGCACAGCACTCAGGAGCCCTCGAACTGGCACTGCTGTTGGTGCTGGAGAAGCCGCCCCCCACTGAACGCGCCGCGTACGTGTTGCGTGAGGCGTTCGATCACACCTACTCGATCCGCACCCCGAGATCGCTGAAATCCTTCCGGGCACGACCCGCAGCCGGGGCCGTACGGCGATAGCACGATCACTGAGACCCACATCACACAGCCCTTGGTGTCACACCTTGCCGGGCTGTCCGGTCACTAGTGCGTACCAGCAATTTCGCTAGGAGCGCCAATGGATGCACGTCTCAACTACTACGGCAATCCCCTCGCGGGCAAGGTGCTGAAGCACCTCTTCTCGGCCAGCAAGGCGCTGTCGGACTCGACGCTGCCGGCCACCATCCAGCATCTGGTCGAGGTCCGCGCCAGCCAGATCAACGGCTGCGGCTTCTGCACCGACATGCACACCAAAGAGGCCGCCCACGCCGGGGAGACCTCGGTGCGGCTCAACCTGATCGCCGCCTGGCGGGAGGCGACGGACTTCACCGAGGCCGAGCGCGCCGCGCTGGAGCTGGCCGAGCAGGGCACCCGCGTCGCGGACGCGTCCGGTGGCGTCACCGACGAGGCCTGGGCGAACGCCGCCAAGCACTTCGATGAGGACCAGCTCGCCGCGCTGACGACCCTCATCGCCATCATCAACGCCTACAACCGCATCAACATCATCACCCGGCAGCCGGCCGGCGGCTACAAGGTCGGCATGTTCGGCTAGAGCCAGGGTCCGGCCCAGCCGGACGCGGACGGTCCTTCTCCGCGCCACCGCTGCCTTCGCGGGGAAACGGACTTCGAGCGCCAGCCGATTGCGCTCAACCACGCGGTCGGCCGGGCCGAATTCTTCGCGGCCCGGCACTGCGCCCCCTTCGGGCGGACTTCCGAAGGCCTGCAGGACGGTTTCCCCCGGGGATCGACCGTGTTCTCGCCGGAGGCTGCCGTCGAGGTCGGGTGCATGCCCCCCTTGGTCAGCAAGGGCCCACCGTAATACCCGTGCGGGCTGTCAGCCCGTTCATGGCCCGGCGTGCACGCCTGCTGACGCCCTCCCCGGTGATGCCGTCAAGGTCGGCGCCGTGACAACGTCTGGCCGCGATTACCACAGTGCGCTGCGCTCTCGATTCTGCAGCCGGCCGAATTGTGGAGACCGCCGACAGGGGGGAGGGTGACATGGGGATTCGCTATGTGTAAGGCAGGAGGCGCATGGCGTGTCACAGATACGGGCCATGTTTTGTCTTCACTGTAAAGCAAGTTGTTGTGAGCCCGGAATTTCCGACGCGAGATCGCCTGTTCCGGGCAGGTCTACGGAGGTGTAGCACTAATGCATGAAATGCACTCAGAGGACGGCTTCGGCCCCAAGATGCTGGCAGACGTCAAGCCGCCTTTCATTCCCGAGGGCGCTTCGGGAATGACTGTGCTTGTCGAGTGGGCTCCCGGTGACCCTGGCACTCCCCCGCACCGCCACTCGGGGCCGTGTTTCGGCTACGTACTCGAGGGAGCGGTCCGGTGGGAGCTCGAGGGTGAGCCGGAGCACGTGATCAAAGCCGGTGAGACGTTCTGGGAGCCGGGCGGTGAAGTGATCCACTATCAGAACGGCAACGCCTCGTCGGACGTCCCGGCCAAGTACATCGTGTTCATGATGTGCGCGCCGGGCCAGCCGATGCTCACGATGGTCGACGACGAGGAACTGGAGAAGCGCGCCCATCTGCGCGCCCCGCGGCCCACCGGCTGACCTGCCGCCCGCGCACCGGCCGGTTCCGAACGGAGCCCGTTCGCTCCGTGGGAGGACGCGGTAAGGCATGAGCGCCACTGATGTGTGTACTGCGTGCCGACAGCGCTGTTCGCGGCCGCAGCCGTCCGTGCACTGCGGCATGCCCTCGTGTCACGGAGTCTTGGATGGCGCAGCCGAGTCGACCATCTCCTGCACACCGCCATGGCCCTGGCCATGGCGGTGATGCCGTGGAACTGCGCTCGCGGGCTGCCGGAGCTGCCGCAGACGGCCTTCTTCGCAGCCGCTGCCTTGCGGTTCCCGCTGACCACCGCCGGCCGCCATCAGCGGTCGAGACTGACCGCAACCGCACGGAGGCTGCCGTACCCGGCCGGCATGGCAGCGACGGCTGGGATGACGCTCTCCATGATGGGCCCATCACACGAGCCCCTGGCCGAAGGTCTCCCCTCGGAGCACCGGGCCGTGCACCTCAGTCACTCCGCGGGGGAGTCGAAGGCCGGCGCCTTGGTCACCGGAGTGCTGGCGCTGTACCTGCTCGGGTACGGTCTTTGGTCACTGGTCCGCGGCATGCCCACGCTACGCAACGTTCCGGATCCCGCAGCCATCTCCACCAGCGCAAGAGAGCCCTACGGCTACTTCTGGGACGGCTCGATGGCTTTGGGGACGGTCATCATGCTGCTCATACGCCCCTGACCGCCGCCAACGCCCGGGCCCCACGCCGGATGCGGCCGGCGTCGGGTTCGGCAGCGGACCCACTTCGCCTCCCTCGTCCGTGGGAGGGCGCGGCTGCGGCCGCGAAGACGTTCACCCCCGCTCCGACTGCCATGACGCGACGGGATCAGCAGGCACGCCGCGATCCTCGACCACGGATGCGGACAGGGCACGCGCCATGGAACAGCTCGAACAGCACGGCGTCGACGACGGCACGGCCGTCGACACCTCGCCAGGAACGACCGATCGGGCACCTGGCCTGTGCCCCAGAGCCCGTCAGGAGAGCCAGTCTGTGTAGCGGGTGGGCGCGAGGTGGGCGTCCTTGTCCGTGAGGACGTCGCCCTTGACCACGGCGAACATGCCGGCGGTGGGGTCGGTGACGACGGTGCGGCTGTCGCCCTTGCGGGACAGGGTGATCCGGCCCACCTCGTCCAGGGTGAAGATGTCGGGGCCGGCGATGTTGCGGATGCCGTTGAGCGGGGCGCCCGCGGCGACCTCGGCCACCGCGGCGGCCACGTCCTTGGCGGCGATGGGCTGGATGGGCGTGGCGGGCAGCCGGACGGTGTCGGCGTCGGAGGTCCAGGACATGGTGGCATCCATGAACTCCATGAACTGCGTCGCCCGGACGATCGAGTAGGGGATCGGCCCGGCCGCGAGGATGTGCTCCTGGAGCGTCTTGGCCTGGTAGTAGTCCAGCTCCGGCACCTGGTCCGTGCCGACGATCGAGAGAATGACGAAGTGGCCGACGCCGGCCTTCCGGGCCGCGGCCAGAAGGTTGTCCATCGAGGTCTGGAAGAAGGCCGGGGAGGCTTCGTCGAAGGTGGGCGAGTTCGTCAGGTTGACGACGACGTCGGCTCCCGCCACCGCCTCGTCCAGCCCCTGACCGCTGATGACGTCGATGCCGGTGGACTTCGAGTGCGGTACCGCCTCGTGTCCGGCGGCGTTCAGGTTCTTGACGACCTGCGACCCGATCAGTCCCGTACCGCCGATGACCGCGAACTTCATGACATGCCCTTTCGCCGGTAGTACGTCCGAAGTGCGACATAGGCCACGATATCCGCGCATTGTACGTTCGTCCTGGCCACATCCTTCCGGCTCCCGGGGCCGGGTTCGTGTACTCGGTCCAGGGCAAGGGCGAGCCGGTGCCCGTACTCGCCCGCGCATCCGCCTCGATCACCGCGGCCGAAACGGTCGACGGCCCCGGCCGGGCGTTCACCTCCACGGAGGTCCGCCGGCGCGGCCCGCCGTTTCCGGCGAACATAACCGTCTCGTCGAGTGACGCCCGTCCCGTACGGGTTCGTTCACCGTGACCTCCTAGAACCCGATCGACATACCGCAGAAGAGGATCACGCCTGGGGGTGCCAGGTCTCCGCGGCGGAACCACCACCGCAGCAGGGGATGCCTGATGGCGCGGGGCCGTCATCCTGGACGGACAGGGACGGTCGGACTCCGGAGTGCGACCGCCGGGGGTACCTCAAGGACCTCTGTCAGCCCGAAGCGCTTCACCCGCATCCTGTCGCGACCTGAGCTGGTGATTCACGCACTCGCGGCCAGAACCAATGACGCGAACATCGACACTTTCGAAGACCGCCCGGCACGGTCCCGCTCGCCCGGCCAGGGCCGAGGTGCCGGCCGAGCGGGCTGCGTACCGACGGCTGTCACAACAGCGAGGACGTGTCGGTCAACTAACTGTCCGCATCTGGAAACCCTCCATACGCGAAGGTGCACCAAATATGGCATTCGACATCACCATTCTATTGGGCTCTGCCCATGGCCCGGAGTCCGGTATCGCATGGCGGCTCGGCACAAAGAAGCCGCGTGACCTAAAAGGGCCGACGGGCACGAGCTTTCCCGCGTCGATTTCGGCTCAGCGCCCGGCCGTGCACTGCGACGCCGACGGAGTCATGCCGTGACCGAGTGGACCAAGTTGCCCGATCTGCCCACCGACAAAGACTACGACGGAGAGGTCTTCGCCCCGATCTACACCACGACCGTGACGGTGAGCGGGGGGACGGCGAGTCATGGGCGGGCCTCGGGAAGGGCACGCTCGGGCGACGGAGTCCTGGATCTCAACCTGCGCATGCCCACAGAACTGGGCGGAGACGGCCAGGGGACGAATCCCGAGCAGCTGTTCGCCGCCGGTTTTGCCGCCTGTTTCCACGGGGCGCTGAGTCTCGTCGCACGGCAGGCCGCACTCGACCCCGCAGCAATCTCCGTGGAGGCAACCGTGGCTTTCGGACGGGACCCTGAAGACGGCGGCTACTTGCTGCACGTCGACCTCGAGGTCAAGTGGCCGGCCATCGACCCTGCCGTCGCCGCCCCGCTCGTGGAGAAGGCCGATTCGCTGTGCCCCTACACGAAGATGGCCCTACGGGGAACGCCGACAAGCATCAGGCTCGCCTCTTAGCCGACGGCATCGGCAGCCGGTCCAACCGTATGCCGTTTCTGTAGCCGTCGTATGCCTCATGTCGGCACACGACGGCTCTTCGTACGACATAAAGCCGCCCACCGGTGCTCCATCATAAAAAGACTCAAGGAAGGGGAGACCAGCCGGCCTGTCGCCGGTCGACCGGGGAGAGTAAGCCACGAACGCTGTCTGATCATCGACGGAAACGGCACGTGGCTGCCGGTCATCCTGACCGGCAGCCACCGCAATACGTCCACGCACTCGGAAGCGTAATGTAAAGCGACTGCCCGGCTTGCGCCACATTCGCAGTTCACCGGGCACCCGATGAGTGCAACCTCCGTCCTCGATGTCGACGCAAGGCTGTGCAATGACGTACGGCGCCTTCCATTCCTCCGCCCGACGGAAGTGATCAATGGTCAGTCGGCTCGCGAAGGCAGTGTTCGACTGAAGGTACGACCATGAAGCCCACGAGGTTGTGACCGTCGGCACGTGACCCTGCCAGGTCGGCGCGTGACCCTGCCAGGTCGGCGCGTGACCCTGCCAGGTCGGCGCTGAGCTTGTCACGGAATAAGGGGCTGAGCGGGCCAATGGGTGCCTCCGCCAACGTGACCCGCCCGCTGCCGACGCACTGGGAGCACGGTCACAGCGGCCCGCTGACGAGGAATCACGTGCCGGCAGGAACGCGTGTCGACCAGTGGACGCCACCCGCCCCGGGAGTGGCCACGAAAGATGTCACAGATTCCGGGACATGCCGGTCCTACTGAGTGACAATCCCTCGGCGATCGGAGTAGATCGTGGCTATCACCGAACAACATCTTTCCACCATGGTGCTGGTGATCGGAACCGGAGGTGCCGGGCTGCGAGCGTCGATCGAACTGGCAGAGGCCGGTATCGACGTCCTCGCGGTCGGCAAGCGCCCCAAGGAGGACGCCCATACGGCACTTGCTGCCGGAGGAATCAACGCTGCCCTCGGCACCATGGATCCCGAGGACAGCTGGCAGCAGCACGCAGCCGACACGCTGAAGGAGAGTTATCTGCTCGCCGATCCCCGCACTGTGGAGATCGTCACCCAGGGCGCCGCTCGGGGCATCGGCGACCTGGAACGCTACGGTATGGCCTTCGCCCGGGAGGAGGACGGCCGGATCTCCCAGCGCTTCTTCGGCGCACACAAGTTCCGGCGGACCGCGTTCGCCGGCGACTACACCGGTCTGGAGATCCAGCGCACGCTGATCCGGCGCGCGGAGCAGCTGAACATCCCGGTGCTCGACGGCGTCTACATCACCCGGCTCCTGGTCCACGACGGCGCCGTCTTCGGTGCCTACGGCTTCGATCTCACCCACGGAAAGCGGTACTTGATCCACGCCGACGCCGTCATTCTCGCCGCTGGTGGCCACACCCGCATCTGGCGGCGAACGTCCTCTCGGCGCGACGAGAACACCGGCGATTCGTTCCGTCTGGCCGTGGAAGCCGGCGCCCGCCTGCGCGACCCCGAACTGGTGCAGTTCCATCCCTCCGGGATCATCGAGCCCGAGAACGCGGCCGGCACCCTCGTCAGCGAGGCCGCGCGCGGTGAGGGCGGCATCCTGCGCAACGCGCTCGGCGAGCGGTTCATGAACCGCTACGACCCTGCGCGCATGGAGTTGTCCACCCGTGACCGCGTGGCCTTGGCCTCCTACACGGAGATCAAGGAAGGGCGCGGGACGCCCAAGGGCGGCGTGTGGCTCGATGTCTCCCATCTGCCACGGCAGACGATCATGACGCGTCTCCCCCGCGTCTACCAGACCCTGCTCGATCTGCAGATGCTGGACATCACCCGCGATCCGATCGAGATCGCGCCCACCGCGCACTATTCGATGGGCGGGGTGTGGGTACGCCCCGAGGACCACAGCACCGACGTGCGCGGCCTGTACGCCATCGGTGAGGCGTCGAGCGGCCTGCACGGCGCCAATCGCCTCGGAGGGAACAGTCTTATCGAACTGCTGGTCTTCGGCCGCATCACGGGCCAGGCGGCCGCCGCCTACTCGCAGTCTCTGACCGCCCAGCCGCGGTCGGCGTCAGCTGTCGCACAGGCCCGCTCGGAGATCGACGATCTCCTCGAGGCCGACGGACCGGAGAACGTCCGCGCCCTGCAGCGCGCCATCCGCAACACCATGACAGAGCACGCCGGAGTCGTACGCGACGAACAAGGCCTGCGCGCCGGACTCACAGAGCTCGCGGCGATCGAGAAGAGGATGGAGGACGTCGGCGTGCACCCGGACATCGCCGGCTTCCAGGATCTCGCGCACGCCTTTGATCTCAAGTCCGCGGCCCTGTCGGCTCGGGCCACCCTCGAAGCTGCACTTGAGCGTCGAGAGACCCGCGGCTGCCACAACCGCAGCGACTACCCCGACCTGGACCCCGCTCAGCAGGTCAACCTCGTATGGTCGCCCACGACTGGTATCACCCGCGAGAGCATTCCGGCCGTCCCCGACGAGATTTCTCCCCTGATGACAGAGGTCTCGACCGATGGAAAGCTCGCCGAATAGCCTCGTACAACGCTGCGAAGCACGCAATGGCGGCACACGGCTACTCCTTCGAGCACACCGACCAACCGCCTGCGGAGCCGTGACGCGACCGGTGGACAGCCGCACTCCCGCGCGCAGTCCAAGTTCTTCGAGGGCCAATCCGGAAATCGTCTCGATCCTTACGAAACCCTGTCACAGGTAGATCTGCTGTCCGGTCTCTCCTGGTGCAGACAGAAATTCTTTCGGCGCCGACGAAGAACTCGTCGCAGCTACGCACCACACCATGAAAACTTACGGAAGGACACCACTATGAAGGTCGTAGTGATCGGTGGAACCGGGCTCATCGGCTCGAAGCTGGTCGGCAAGCTCAACGACTACGGGCACGAGGCGGTCGCGGCCTCGCCCAACACCGGCGTCAACACTCTGACCGGCGAAGGGCTGGCCGAGGCACTGCAGGGCGCGTCGGTCGTGGTCGACGTGTCCAATTCCCCCTCGTGGGTCGACGAAGACGTCATGAACTTCTTCCGGACCTCGACCACCAATCTCCTGAAGGCCGAGGCGGACGCTGGCGTGACGCACCACGTGGCGCTGTCCGTGGTCGGTACCGACCGCCTTCAGGAGAGCGGTTACTTCCGTGCCAAGCAGGCGCAGGAAGAGCTGATCAAGGCCTCCGAAATCGCGTACTCCATCGTCCACGCCACTCAGTTCTTCGAGTTCGTGAACGGGATCGCGGACATCTCGACCGAGGGCGACACCGTGCGTCTGGCTCCCGTCAAGTTCCAGCCCATCTACTCCGACGACGTGGCCGCGGCCCTCGGCCGCACCGCGGTCGGCGCCCCGGTCAACGGCACGCTGGAGGTCGCCGGCCCCGACGTGTTCCAGCTCGACGAACTCATCCGTCAGCTGCTCGCCGACAAGGACGACGCCCGCACGGTCGTCACGGACCCGAGCGCCCCATACTCCGGTGCCGAACTGAAGGAGTCCACGCTCGTGCCGAGTCCTGACGCGCAGATCGCCGAGACTCGTTTCGCGGACTGGCTTGTGCGGCAGCAGTAGGCCCTGCGAGTGGCCCCTGGCGGCAGTCAGGGGCCACCCCGGCCGTGGATTCACCTCTACGCGCAAGGCGGCTGCAGCCGGAATGCGCGCCCATCTGAGATCCACGCACCAAGGAACCGGCTCGCCATGTTCAAGTGCACGAATAAGACTATTTTTCGTACCGTCCCCTACGCAGGACTGACCGGCATCTACGCCATCGATCCGGTCCACAGCACGATCGGTTTTTCCGTTCGATACGGCATGGTCACCAACGTACGCGGAAAATTCACTGCCTTCGAGGGGATTCTCAAGCTTGACGGGTCACGTCCCACTCGGTCCGAGGCCTACCTCAGTGTCCAGACCGGCAGTTTTGACACGGGTTATCCGGAGCGGGACGTGCATGTCACCGGCGCGGATTTCCTCGATGCAGCGACGTTCCCTCTCATAAGCTTCCGCTCGAGCGGAGTCCTCCATGCCGGTGACGGCCACTTCCGCCTGGCGGGACACCTCATGGTCAAGGACGTCGAGCAGCCCGTTCACATCGACCTCGGGTTCGGCGGAGCGAGCCGTGACGCTCACCTTCAGAACCGTGTCGGCTTCGCGGGCACGGCCACCCTGCAGCGTTCCGGCTGGGGGCTTGACGGTAACAAGGCCCTGGCGGCGGGCGGAGTTCTGATCAGCGACAAGGTGAAGCTGATTCTCGACATCCGTGCTGTGCGGCTGAACCAGGTGGAAGGCGCATAGGCCGAGAGACGGCTGCCGGCGTGTCCGGCAGAAGGACAGACGATGACGCAAGCCACCGAGAACGGCATCGACATGGCGGCCACAGTCGTGGCACTGGCCGCCGAAGCCACCGAACTTCAAACGCGTATCAACGTGCTACGCCAAGAACTCGTGGCGCTCAACGAGCGGATGAAAGCCATCTCCGCCGCTCCGCAGCGGCTCCCCTCCCGTTGAGCGGCCGAGCAGACCGAAGTCATCGGCACTCGCCCGACCCAGCCGGGCATCGAGTCGTTGTCCGGCGCGGAAGCCTCGTTGGTTTCCCATCCTGCCGCACGCCTTGGTCGAGTGGGTCACCATACTCGTCGTCACCCGTGAGGGTGACCGCCGTTGCAAGGTCCCACCACACCAGCGTGCCCTGGTCGCACCGGCGTACCTGCGCCGGCACGACACCTCCGCCCAGATCTCCGTCGGCACTGCCCGCGCCTGTACGGCCTCGGTCATCCACCTGCTCGTCAACCGTGCGCCCAGCCTGCTGCGTGCCCTGCACGAGGCCGATTCGGATCATGTCCTGCTGGACAGCGCCCTCGCCGAGTGCGGCCGGATCGGTGACGGACGGGCCGACTGCTCCCGCTGTGAGGATGGTGGTCGTGTCGTTCCGGCCACGGTTCGGCTCGTACTCTCACTGGCCGTTTGTGCCTTGTGCGTGTCCCGATAGGAGCGCCTTGGCCTCGATGGCACCGTCACGGCCCTGACCGCTCCACCGACCGACGCTGACTATCGGTACGTTGTCGCGCAGGAGCACCCTGACTGCCCTCGGCATGCCTGCTGTCTTTCCTGCTGCCCATGCTGTCGAGGCCGTGGGCCGCAGGGAGTTCCCAGCCGCCGCGGCCGGCTACCGCCACCTTCTCGGGTGGAGTGCACCGGCTCCTACCGCAGGACCGACGCCGTCGACGCCGAGGCTGCCGCCCGGGCCGCGCTGTCCGGCATCGCACGGGCGCTGCCGAAGCGCGACGACGGGCAAGTGGAAGCGGGGCGTGTGCTCCGGTTGGCGCAGGACTCCGCGCTCAAAGCCCGCGCCCAGGCGTTCAACCAGTTCGTCAACGCTCCGTCCGCCCTGCGATAGGAGCTGGAGCCGTTCTCGGCTTCGCTGGCTCGTCTTCCACGGTCCGCCTTCCCATGTGTTGCGACAGCGCGCTGTCGCAACACATGCCGTTCCGGCTTTCCGGAAAAGGCTCAAATTCAACCTGCGCCCCGAAAGGGCCCTTCATGAACTGTCGTTCTCTTTACCAACGCACCCGCACTCCCCTCGCCGTACTGGCTACGGCGAGCGTCGGAGCGGCTCTCTTCGTCACCGCGGTCGATCCGGCGAGCGCATCAGCCTCGCCGACCTGGGCCACCTTGTCCGGCCAGTCCGGCGCTGCGAGCAAGTCGACTGTGGTACTCGTGCACGGCGCCTGGGCCGACGGATCGAGCTGGAACGGCGTCATCACCCGTCTGAGGTGCCAGGGCCACCACGTCGTTGCCCCACCGAACCCGCTGCGCGGTGTGAGCGGCGATGCCGCTTATCGGGCCGACTGCCTCAAGACGATCAAGGGCCCGATCGTACTGGTCGGCCACTCGTACGGCGGCATGGTCATCACGAACGCCGCCCTCGGCAACACCAACGTCAAGGCGCTCGTGTGCATTGACGCCTTCATACCCGCGAAGGGGCAGTCCGCACGAGAGATCGCCGCCGACCTACGGCCGTATTCGCGCTGGCGGCGGCAAGGGGCTGCCGATCTCGCACAGCCCATCTGACGCGATCCGTCCCCACCGCACGCTCCCAGCGCTCGGCCATCGTCCGCCTGGCCATGTAGGAGGACACGGTCCAAAGCCGCAGTGACAACAGGGTCAGGAAGCGATGCCGCGCTTGTCCATGGCGTCCTCGACTATCCGCAGCCCGTCCATGCCCGGCAGCTTCGCGATGTGCGAGTCGATGTCGCGGATGAGTTTGCGGCCCTCGGAGCCCGCGAAGAGGTGAGTCATGACGTGCGTGACCTCGACCTCGGGCATGATGCCCGAGCCGACCGGGCCCCAGGCGTTTTCGAGTGCCAGCCGGGCGATGACGCGGGCCTTCTTGCTTGCCGCGAGCCGGTCACGCGCCTGCGAGGCGTAGAACGCGACGTGCTTCGTCTCCTGCTGCGCGATCCGCCTCAGCAGCGGTACCAGTACCGGGTGGCTCTCCAGCGCGGCAAGCCGGTGGTACGCCGCTGTCGCCGACCACTCGTTCGCCGCGCCCCATGCCATGTGCACGGCGACGAAGTCATTTCCGACCAGCCGGCCGATCACCGTCTGCTTCACCGTCCCCAAGCGGTCCTTCCAACCGAGCTTCAGGCGGGTCGCCTTGAGTTCGTCGAAGTCGACTCGGAGACCGTGGCGCTCCAGCACGGCCGCGAGCGCTTCGCCGTGCCAGAACTCCTCGCGGTTCCACATCGTCATGAAGGCGCCCACCGCCGGCTCGTCGTGAGACGGGGTCGTCAGCAGATCACGCAGGTAGCAGACCGTGTGGTATTCGATGTCGCACATGTAGCGCAGCGTGCGCAGCGTCTCCTCGGGCAGCGGGTTGCGCTCGAACTCGTCGAAGTCGAGGTCGGCCCACTGCACGCCGGTGGAGTTCTTCGTGTATTTGTCTATGTCGAAGGCCATCAGTCGCTCGTCTCGTCGGTGCGCGTCGGAATCGTCGCCCGTGCCGCGATGACGTCGCGGCGCACACCCGAACCGCCGCTCTTCCAGCGGTAGATGTTCCAGTTCCTCTTGTGGGACTCGCGTGCCAGTTCGGCGTCGGGGTTGATCGCCGAGGGCTTGCCCAGCAGCGACAGCCACGGCAGGTCGGAGTGGCTGTCGCCGTAGCCGTAGGAGGCCGCGAGGTCGTAGCCGCCCTCCTCGGCGTACCGCTGGAGCCATGCGGCCCTCGCCTCGTCGACGAGCGGCGGCTTCCCGAGGTAGCCGGTTAGCACACCGTCCCGCACGTGCATGGAGCTCCCGACGACCTCGTCGAACAGGTCGGAGAGCGGAGCGGCGAGAAGGCCGATGGAGCCGGTGACCAGGACGGTGCGGTGACCTGCCGCACGGTGCTCGCGGATGCGCGCCAGGGCGTCCGCGCTCGTGTGCCGCAGCATCGTGTCGGCGTAGCCGCGTCGCACGACCTCCTCGAGACGGGCGATGGGCATGCCGCGGTAGCGGCGCAGGAACGCGCGGATGAACTCGCCGCGGTCACGCCTCTCGGCGCGGAGGTAGCCGGGCAGCGAGGCGAGCAGGTCCGCCGCCTCCTTCGGCCAGGCAGCCTTGCGGAAGCCTGCGGTGCGCACCCAGAGGTACTGCTCGACGATGTTGGAGTCGACGACCGTCCGTTCGAGGTCGAAGACAGCGAGCACGTCGGTACGCCGCGGCAGTTCGGGTTTCGGGCGGGGGTTCGCCGGCCGGGCGGCCGCGGCCTTCCGGCGACGGTAGGCCGCCGTCAGCTCGCTGATGGCGGGCAGGTGCACCTTCTGCAGGTACTCCTCCCAGTCGATCCGCTCCACATCGAAGCCACGGTCCTCGCGCACCTCGGCCGGAAGGGCGTTGTTCAGTGCGCGGGTGTTGTGGTCGTCGAAGATGATCTCGGTCTGCGCATACGCGCGGTAGAGGTCGATGAAGTTGCCGAGGGTGGCGATGCCGGCGCGCAGCTTGGCGTTCTCGGTCGCCAGAGCACGCTTACGCTCGTCGTTCGGCATCAGCCGCAGGGCGGCGTCCCACAGGTCGGCCTTTCTCTTCGCCAGCACAAGGCCTCGGTTGAACTTGCGCTCGCCCGAGAACTTCCAGGTCGGTACTTCGACGAATCCCTCGTCCTTGGGTATCGGGTGCTGCGTGTAATAGTCGCGTACGTTCTCGTACATGCGGTGGAAAGGCAACGGATTCGACGCGCCCGAGGCGACGTGGAAGTACTTCGGCTCGTCGACGGGGGTCGGGGTGGCCGCCACGGCCAGGATGGCGTTGACGACGAAGTCGACGGGGATGACATCGAGGATCGAGTCGGGCAGACCCGGGAAGTCCGGTAGCTGGCCACGGCCGTAGGCGAAGATCAGCGGATCGGCGACCTTGAAGCCGTCGATCCATCCGGGGAACGGATGCTGGAGGGCGCTCTCGATGATCGCGGGCCGGACCACCGAAAGCCGGTGTCCGGCCTCGCCCCAGAGGTCTTCCGCGGCGCGTTCGGCGAGTGCCTTCGTCAGCGTGTAGACGTCGGTCCAGCCCAGACTCTGCGCGCGCCGCCGACCGGCAGCGACGAGTTGGGAACGCACCCACTCGCGCCGCGCGTTCTCGCTCGCGCGGGCCGCCGCGATCGGGCCCTCCTTGCCGTGGTTGCCGCGGGCGCGGGCCATGAACGGCTCGAGCATCGCCGGCTCCCGCGAGATGAGTTCGGTGCGCTCGTGGGCCTGCGCCGCCAAGGTCCACTCGGTGTGCCAGTCGACGTCGTGTTCGAGCTTGGCCTCGGGCACCACACCCCGACGAAGTCCCCCGACGTAGCAGGTCGACACGTGGACGACGTGCGGGTCGGATCCGGACGCGAGGAGTGCCTCGTAGAGGCTTACGGCGCCGTTGACGTTGGTGTCGAACGCCTCGTGGATGGGCGGGTCGAACGAGACGGTCGACGCCGAGTGGATGACGACGTCAAGGTGGGAGGGCAGCTCAGGAATGCTGGTCATGCTGCCGTCGAGCACCGTGACCCGCTCACGGACGATGTGCTCGGCGTCTTCGGCGCCCACAGCGTCCCGCCAGCGCGCGAACACGGGTTTGCGCAGAAGCTGCCGGAGCCGGTCCTGCCCGGTCTGGCTGCCCTTCCCACGCACGAGGAGCCAGATGCGGGTGCTGGGGTGATCGGTGAGAAGCCGCTCCAGCACGGCCTGCCCGACGAAGCCGGTCGCGCCGGTCAGCAGGACGTGTGCGTTGCCGAGTTCAGTCCTCGCGTTGTGCGCTATCACGGAAGGAGCCTCGATTCCACGATGGATGCGACACCGGGACGGATGCCGGGGAGCGCGGCGACCATCGCGCGGATACGGCGTGCCTCGGCTCGTCCGCTCCGGTCGCCGAAGACATAGCGTTCGAAGAAGGTGCGCTCGTGCTCGGAGCGATCGACCGAACCGAGCGGCCAGGCGGTGCGCCGGAGAGCGCGACGGGTGATGCGCTGGGCGCGGGCCGAGCACCGCAGTCGCCGCTCCGCCTCCTCGGCGAGGAAGCGGATGTGGCGATGCTTGATCTCCACCACGGGATTGATGATCGACGCCATGGCGGAGGACACGCCGGCCAGACGCCGGTAGGCCGCCTGCATGATCCATTCGTCCACGAGGCCTGTCGTCACGTGTTCGGCGACGATCTGCGTACCGGTGATGTTGGCGATGAGGGAGCGAGCGACCGGGCCACGGCGTTCACGGCGCTCCGCCAGTACCCACCGTGCCGGACCGGCGCTCGACGGGAGATCGCGGGCGGCGGGAGAAGCATCCAGGACGGCGTCGAGGGCGTCGGCGATCCAGAACCTCTCGAACATCCACGTGGTGAGGAACGCGGTGACCCGGGCGTCCTTGTGTGTCGCCGTGACGAGGAGGTCGCGCACACGGTGCAGCGTCGCACGTTCCATGTCGCGCAGCGCGCGAACGAGCCGGACGGATTCGGCGTCGAGCGGCTGTTGGGCGAGCGACCCGAGGGCGAGGGTTCCGCGGTGGTTGCCGTGTGCCGTACGGGCGAACTCACGCATGTCGAAGCCCGCTGTCTCGGGCGGCGCGGTCGTCGTCTCGCTGTTTGAGTTCATGCACGGACCTTCTGGGGCGGGAGCGGGGGTAATCCTGCAGAGGCCCCGGAGCGTGCGAAGAGCCGCCGGGGGCCGTCACGTGAGACCGGGCAACCGGCGCATGTGTGACACATGACTTGGTTCGGCATAGCGGCCAACGGTGCGGTTGAAGGGATGATCCGGAGCAGACCTACCGATCATGACGGCCGTCCTGCAACCCGGGCGTTGCCTGATACAGCGCAGGTGGATCCAGTCGACTGCCAGGTGCCGTCAGAGCCCGCGGTATCGGTGCGGTGTCTCGATGTCTCGGCGCAGCCGACGTGCGCCGGACCTTGCCGTGCATCCCGGCTGCGCGGCCTCGTCTCGATTTCCGAGTCCGCATGAGCATGTGCGGAAGCTCGTGTCACAAGACGGATGCGTGCCCGGTCTAACGGAACGATCCGAGAAACGAAAGGTGTGACATGTGCGAGGACTCAGGCATCAGCTGCCGCACGACCGTGGCGATAAACCTGGGTCGGGTGGCTCGGAGGGCCGGTGTCGGGACCGACGGCGCCGCTCACCACCCCACGCAACAACTACGAGCGAGAGCTCGGATGTCGAGTAGATGGCACATGAAACTGTGCTGAGCGGTACACGGGTCGCACTTGTCACCGGCGCCACGTCGGGTATCGGAGCAGCGTTCGCGCGCGCTCTGGCAGACCGCGGATGGGACCTTGTCCTGGTGGCGCGCAGCAGGGAGCGGCTCGGTCGGATGGCGGTCGAGCTCGAATCCCGGGGCCGTGCTGTCGAGGTGCTGCCCGCCGACCTGTGCGATCGTGCCGACGTCGAGCGTGTCGCCGCCCGACTGGAGGCCCCCGTCCGTCCGGTGGACATGCTCGTGAACAACGCCGGTTTCGGCGTGCACGCACCGATGACCTCGGCCGACACCGCTCCGCACGACCGGGCGATCGAGGTCATGGGCCGCGCGGTGCTGGTGCTCGCCGGCGCCGCCGGGCGGGCCATGCGCGAGCGCGGGCACGGTGCGATCGTCAATGTTTCGAGCACGGCTGGGTTCGTCACCATGGGGAGCTATTCGGCCGTCAAGGCCTTCGTGACCTCGCTCACCGAGGGACTGGCGAACGAGCTCCATGGAACGGGCGTCACCGTGACGGCACTTTGTCCGGGCTGGGTCCGCACGGAATTCCACACACGGGCCGGAATCCGTTCGTCGAGCATTCCGAACTTCCTCTGGCTCGACGCCCAGCGAGTCGTCGAGACGAGTCTGCGCGACGTGCGCCGCGGACGGGTGATCTCCATACCGAGCTTCCGGTACCGGTTGCTCATCTGGATCACACGTCATCTTCCACCCCACACGGTGCGGTGGATCTCGCGACGGATCTCGTCCGGCCGCAATGACAGTCTCATTCACTGAAAGAATCAGTGCGGGCGGGCCCGCACGGGAAGGAAGCGGATGCCTGCGGCGATACGCGACCGTTTCACGTCACGCTCTCACGCTGCGGCGCGTTTCATCGCGCAACGGGGGCTGCTGAAGCCCGTCGTATGGAGCGTGACCAGTGTGACGGTACTTGGGCGCGAACGCTTGGCGAACGTCGAGGACGCGTATGTTGTCGTCGCGAATCACACCTCGCACCTCGACACGCCACTCATCATGGGCGCGCTGCCTCGCCGACTGGCGCGCTACCTCGCGGTGGGAGCCGCCGCCGACTACTTCTTCGACGTGTGGCAGCGGCGCGGCCTCACGGCTCTCTTCTTCAACGCCTTCCCGGTCGACCGCACCGGAGTGCACGCGCGCGGAGTGAGCGCCAAGGCCTTGCTGAACCGGGGAGTGCCGCTCCTGATCTTTCCCGAGGGGACCCGCTCGCGCGACGGATCCCTCGGGGCGTTCAAGCCGGGGGCGGCGGCGCTCGCCTCGTCGACCGAGGTGCCGGTGGTCCCCGTCGCGGTCATCGGCGCGCATGCGGCGCATCCTCGCGGATCGAACTGGCCCAAACCGGGCCGCCTGCCGGTCGGAGTTGTCTTCGGTGAACCGCTCACCGCCCTTCCCGGGGAATTGAGGAGCGAGTTCACCGAACGCATCCGCTCGGCGATCGTCGCCCTGGCCGAGGAGAACTCCGACCGCGTCCTCGGCGTGAGTACCACCTCACGTCGCACACTTGAAGGAGACCGTTCGTGACCGAATCCACCAGCCGCACCGACCCGATGCACACCGGTGATGTGAAACACATGAAGTGGTGGGGCTGGGGCGTGGAAGGTGTCGGCTTTCATCACGAGGACAAACCTGGTTTCGCACCGTTCGTACAGAAGGCCATCGGTCTCGATCTCTGGGCGGGCGAACACACCGAACGGCCCGACTTCTCGCAGCTGAAGGTGCCGACCTCGACGGCTCCGGAGGAGTTCGTCGCGGTTCTGAGCGGCATCGTCGGAGCCGGGAACACCGTCGTCGACGATCTGTCCCGGGTCGTCCACACGTACGGCAAGAGCCTGCGTGACCTGGTCCGCATCCGAGCCGGTGAGATCGCGCGCAGTCCCGATGTGATCGTCTACCCGGCCGACGAGGCGGAGGTGCAACGCGTCGTCGACGCGGCCGTCGAGGCGGACGCTGTGATCATCCCCTTCGGCGGAGGCAGCAATATCGCGGGCAGCCTGGAGCCGCACCCGGACGAGTCACGGGTGGTCGTCTCACTCGACCTCGGTCGCCTCAGCCGGGTACTGGAGATCGACGCCGAATCCGGCCTGGCGCGCATCCAGGCCGGGGCGCTGGGCCCCGATCTTGAGGCTCAACTCAATCGGGACGGCTGGACGATGGGGCACTTCCCCGACTCGTTCACCCACTCGACGCTCGGCGGATGGGTCGCCACGCGCTCGTCCGGCATGCAGTCGGACAAGTACGGCGACATCGCGGACATCGTCAAGGGACTGCGAGTCGTACGGGCCGACGGGGTCCTCGTGATCCGTGCTGTTCCGAGCGCGTCGACCGGGCCGAGCGTGCGGGAGATGGTGGTGGGCTCGGAGGGGCGGCTCGGCGTCATCACCGAGGTCACGGTGCAGGTGCACCGATTCCCCGAGAAGCGTGCTATCCACGCCTACTTCTTCAAGAGCCTCGACCACGGCCTCGCCGCGGTGCAGGAGATCGCCGAGAGTGACGTCTCGCCCTCGGTCACCCGTATCTCGGACGCGCACGAGACGGCCTTCTCCCTGGCGACGAGCAAGGAGTCGAAGGGGATTCAGAAGAAGGCGCAGGCCGGCCTCATGGCGTATCTCAAGAGGCGTGGCTGGAACCTCGACGAGATGTGCCTCTCCTTCATCGGCTTCGAGGGCGGCGAGGCGCACACGAAACGGCAGAAGTCACTCATCGACCGGATCGTGCGCAAGCATCACGGCATCGGCGTCGGCAAGGGGCCCGGTGCGCTCTACGACCAGAAGAAGTTCGACACGCCGTACATCCGCGACTTCCTGCTCGACCGCGGTGCCGCCGGCGACGTGAGCGAGACCGCCGGTCCGTGGTCGAAGCTTCGTGGCATCCACGCGGCGGTCTACGAGGCGGCCGACCGCGCCTACGAGAAGATCGGCCACAGAGGCTGGACGATGTCGCACATGTCGCACTCATACCACTCTGGAGCGTGCCTCTACTTCACTTTCGCCTTCGCGTTCGGTGATGACCCGCTCGGCGAGTACGACACCGTCAAGCGCGCAGTCCAGCAGGCGTTCGTCGACGCCGGCGGCACGATCTCGCACCATCACGGGGTGGGCCTGGAGCACGCCCCCTGGCTGGAGGAGGACATCTCGACGCAGGGTGTCGCGATCATGTCGGGCCTCTTCGACGCCACCGACCCGGGCGGCAACTTCAACCCGCGCAAGATCGTGGTCTGAGCGCGGCGGTCCATGGGCCCGCGCGCGTGGCCGGTTCGCGGTCATCGGCGCGGCCACTTCGCCGGCCGGGCGGATCGCGCACGCCGGCGTGTGATCCGTTTCCGCCAGCCGGCCCGGTGCCCTGCCGTCGGACATTCGGCGAGAGCTCCTGGCGCCGGGGCGGCGAGGAGGGGAACTCAGCGCCGGCGGTGCCGTGTCAGCCAGAGGGACCGCGGCAGCCGCCGGAAGAGTTCATGATCATGGCACGCCTCCTTGACGCTCCCCTCCTCAACCGTCAGACCCGATACGCGCGGATCTCGTGACACCGGTTTCCTGTATGCCGAGCGACTTCGGATGTCGAGAGCGATGCGGAGCCCAGTCGTGTGTCACACATCTGCCAAGTGCCCGGTCTCACTCGACAGTCCCTGGAATCCCTCACGGCGACGAGTAAGACCGTCACCGCATTCCAGGTCCTCGTGTCGAGCGACGAATCCTGGAGTTCTCTTTGCCATGGCTGCAGAAAAAGGCGACCACTCAACGTACTGGCGCGAACAGGGAGCTTGTGTGCGCGTCGACCCCGACCTGTTCTTCCCCATAGGAAGCGGCAGCCTGACGCACGTTCAAATTGCCGACGCCAAAGCCGTCTGCCGCCGTTGCCCGGTCACGGAGCAGTGTCTCGACTGGGCCATGCGGGCCGGGCAGGTGGAGGGCATCTGGGGTGGAAAGACGGAGAGCGAACGCCGCCTGATGACCCACGGGGCCGAGGAGGCGGTCACAAGGGCGGCCTGACAGCGCTGAGCCCCACCTTGCCGCCATGCGTGTCACACCCATACGTCATGCCCGGTCATATGGGTGGAAGCAGTCATGAGCCTGCTCGCCCAAGGAGTGCAGCCACCATGAAGACCGTCCTTGATCCCGGAGTCGGCGCAGGGCCTGGGTCGGTGCGGATCCGCAGGACTTCCGGGCGGTGCGTAGTACGCCAGGAAGGCTGACGTTTCAGTTTTACCCACACGCATGCAGAACACGGATGGAAACAGACTTGATGCCCCGCCTTTCTCAATTCTGCCCACGATATTCCATTCCCTGCCAGGCGTCAAAACAGGTTCATGACATCAAGCCGGGAGACATGGAATCCGTAAGGCCGAGAGTGTCCCTTTCGGGCCGGACGAGGAATGGTTGCAGGGCATGGATGATCAGAGTCAGAAAAAAGAAGCAGGCGAAGGAGGCAGTGGGGAGAGGATTGCCCGCTGGGCAGACGGGCGCCTGGGCCCGTACAGCCTGATCCGGGCCAAGGCGCGTAAGGCTTTCCCGGACCACTGGTCCTTCTTGTTGGGAGAGATCTGCCTCTACAGTTTCATCGTGATCATCGTGACAGGGATCTATCTGAGCCTGTATTTCCATCCGTCGATGAAAGAGATGCAGTACAACGGCAGCTACCTGCCGTTGCGGGGGCAGACGGTGTCGGAGGCGTTCGACTCGACCCTGCACCTTTCCTTCGACGTCCGGGGCGGCCTGTTGATCCGACAGGCCCATCACTGGGCGGCCCTGGTGTTCATCGGGGCCATGCTCGTCCATATGCTGCGCGTATTCTTCACCGGCGCCTTCCGCAAGCCCCGTGAATTCCAGTGGCTGTTCGGATTCCTCCTGCTGGTCCTCGGAATGTTCGGAGGGCTGACCGGATACGACCTTCCGGATGACCTTCTCTCCGGAACCGGGCTCGCCGTCGTGAACGGAACGATCCTTTCCATACCGATCGTCGGAACCTACCTCTCGATGTTTCTCTTCGGAGGCGAGTTCCCGGGCAGCGAACTGGTGGCGCGCTTCAACACGATCCATGTTCTGATCATCCCCGCCATCATGGTGGGACTGCTCCTGGTCCATCTGCTCCTGCTGCTCCACCACAAACACACGCAGTATCCAGGCCCGGGGCGGAGCAACAAGAATGTCGTGGGCCTACCGCTCAAGGTGCGGGCGGTGAAGTCCGCGGGCCTCTTCTTGCTGGTCGCCGGCGCCATCTTCGCCATCGCCGCACTCGCGCAGATCAATCCCGTCTGGCTGTACGGCCCCTACCGTGTCGACCAGGTCTCGGCCGGATCGCAGCCTGACTGGTACATGGGTGTGGCGGACGGACTGCTTCGAGTCATGCCCGGCTGGGAAATCGACTTCTGGGGCCACACCCTGGCACTGGACAACCTGATTCCACTGGCAGTAGGCGTCGGCCTCTTCCTGGCCATGGGCGCATATCCGTTCATCGAGTCCTGGGTGACCGGGGACTGTCGTGAGCAGCATCTTCTTGACAGACCGCGCAACCGCCCCGTGCGAACGGCACTCGGTGTCGCCTGGATCAGCTTCTATCTGCTGTCGCTCATCGGCGCCGCGAACGACATCATCGCCACCCGGTTCCATGTCTCGGTCGAATCTGTGACGTGGGCGGTCCGCATCGGCCTCTTCGTCGTGCCGCTCGCGGCCTACACCGTGGCGAAGCGGTGGGCCCTCGGTCTGCAGCGCAGAGATCGCGACAAGGTGCTGCACGGCCGCGAGACCGGTGTCATCAAGCGGTTGCCGCACGGCGAGTTCGTCGAGGTGCACGAGCCTCTCGGACAGGCGGAACTCCACCTTCTTGCACAGCATGAGCAGTACACGCCGATCGCGCCCGGCTCGAACGGCGACGCGGAGGGCCCGGGCTCAGGCACCGGCCCTGCTCGGCGCCTGCGCGTCAGGTTCAGCCGCGCCTTCTACGGCGAAGGCTCGCAGATCCCCAAGCCGACCGCACACGAGTACCGGGAGATCGCCGACAAGCACCTGCGCTGAACAGAGCGGCCCCCCGTCCCCATGGGGCCCGCCCGGCCAGGTTCCAAGTCCCGGTCGGGCGGAAGCAGGTGATCAGCTGACCAGCGGAGTCACGCGAGGGGCCGCGGCCTGCCGTGCCGTGAGGGCAGGGTTCGCGACGGGAGTCGCTGCACGGTCTGGTTGTACATCAGGACGGTCAAAGCGGCGCGCCCAGGGCCGACATGACATCCGCCTTCGCCGTACCGGTTGCGTCCCCGTACTCGTGCTCGTGCTCGCCGATCGCTGGGCCGGCAAGTCATATGTGGTGTCGCGAAGGGGAGGACGGGTCGGCGGGAGCTGGAGAAGCAGGGTGCGTCCAGGTACGAGGGCGTCGGCGATGGCCAACCACGGTGCATACCGGGCGGTCGGGCGGAAAGCAGGCGATCGTGTTGTGGCGTACGGCCAAGTCGGCCATCTCGCGAAGACCGGTCCCCTCAAGCCGGTGAGGATGCACGGTGACCGGCACCCTCAGGTCGGCGGGCAGTGACGCGAGCCGCGACACCAGCGGCGACGCATGGCACCTGACGGCTCGACAGCATCTACGGGTACCTGCGACTCGGCGACGCTCGTCAGCGTGACACGGCCGATTCCGGCACCGACATCCAGGACACCGTCACGAGGTGGGCGCCCTGCGGCTCTCGTTCGAGGGAATCAACGGGCGTATTTGACAGGGAAGGGCGCATATCCAGCGAGACAGACCATGCGACACATGTGTGACAGTGCTACCGGTCGTCGGGCAGACATGCGGCTGAGCGTGTCACGCCCTGCGCCTCTTCACGGTCTATCCAACAACATGCGTCAACCAGGTGGTCCAGGAAAGAGGTTCGAAAGACCGTGCCGAGAACATGTCTCATAGTCGACTTCGGCGGTGTGCTCACGACATCGCTCGACGATGCGGTGCGTGGCTTCGAAGCCCGTGAAGGCCTTTCCGAAGGAGCAGTGGAGCAGACCTGGTATCGGGACCCGGCGATGGTCGAACTCACTCACGACCTCGAACGCGGCAGGTCCAGCCAGGCCGATTGGAACCGTCGCTTGGGCCGGGCGCTGGGCACCGCCGGCACCAACCTTCTGGGCCGGATCTTCGCGGATACCCGCCTCGATGAATCCATGACGTCGGTGGTGGCTCGGGCTCGCGCCGCCGGACTGAAGGCCGGCCTGTTGTCCAACAGCATGGGCCTGGCGCCGTGGAACATGTATCGAGGCCTCGACATCGACGCGGCCTTCGACGCGGCGCTCGTTTCCGCGCAACACGGACTGCGCAAACCGGAGCCGGCTGTGTACGAGCTCATCCTCAAGATGCTCGAAGTGCCCGGCGACGAATGCGTCTTCGTCGACGACAACGCGGAGAACCTGCCACCCGCCGAGGCACTGGGAATGGCCACTGTGCTGCACCGCAGCGCAGAGCACTCCACGACGCGGCTCGAGGAACTGCTGGGCGTCGCCCTCAGGCCGAGTCCGTAAGCCTGGAGACTTCCTCAAGGAGGACGCGGCGACGCCGCGGGCCACTCACCGCATGAGACAGTGCCGGGTCACCCATCACAGCCGTCGAAACAGGCGACGCCGCCTCCGCTCTCCTTGATGCGTGCGGTGAAAGGTGCCCTTGCTTCGGGTCCGCGGCTCCTCAGCCTGGCCGGTGTCCCAGGCAGCCTCCCTAAGAGGGTGCACGTGGTCACCATGGGCATCACATGGCGACGGTCAGCGTCGCGCGAGCCACTCGGTGAAAGTCCGGTGCCCGAGGTCGGCGCCCGCCTCGGGCAGCAGAGTCCCCTCCTGGAGTTCCACGCCGAAGAACGGGGCGTGTGCGTCGGCGATCACCGCACGCGTGTCACCCTGTGCGGCAAGCAGCTTCGCGGTGAGTTCGTCGAGGCGGCCCTCGTCCGGGCCGGCGACCTCAAGTACTCCGAACAGCGGCACGCCGACGGACACATGGGCGACCGCGGCGGCGACATCGTCCGTCGCTACGGACCGTGTCAGGACGGGTGCGACGTGGACGCTGTCCTTGTACGACACCGAGCGTGACACGTCCTCCACCGACTCGAAGAACGGTGTGGCACGCACGATGGAGTGGGGGATCGGCGAGCGCCGCACCCGCTCCTCCTGCTCCGCCTTCGCACGGAAGTACCCTGCTCGCAGCCGGTCTGCCCCCACGACGGACAGAACCACACAGCGTTCGGCACCGGCTGACCTGGCGGCCTCCAGCAGATTGCTCGTGGCGGTGCGGAAGAACTCACCGCTCACGGTCTCCGCACGAGAGGGCGCATCGGTGACGTCCACCACCACATCCGCGCCGCGCAGGGCCTCGGGAAGCCTCTGCCCCGTCGTGACATCGACGCCCTCGCTGCGTGATACGAGCGCAACCTCCACTCCGTGGTCCCGAAGCCTCGCGTCCGTCTTGGAACCGATCAGACCAGTGGCTCCTGCAACAACGGCTCTCATCCGGTGTTCTTCCCGTCGGGAGGGAGCTATGGCCCCAGTCATGCCTCCGTAGGCGTGACGATGACGTCAGTCCACGGACCACACTCAGGACAGCTTTCGCGCCGATGTTGTGACATCGCGCTACGACGCGCTTGCTCCGAACGGGATCCCCGAAGAACGGACGCAGCCCCTCATGTCACAGATTCGCTGTGCGCTTGGTCATCACTGGGAAACATGCATGGGCCCAGGGCGTGGGAACACGCGGCCGACCAACGGTCTGTCTGTCTGTCACGACATATGCCGGTCGCGAGGTACGTCTGGCTCAAGGCTCGGTGGATCTATGGAGGTGCAACACGATGTCGGACAAGGACGCAGTGCACGGCAATGCTGAGCAGCCCCCGTCGGAAGGGTGGAAGACGGCGGCGACGATGCTCCAGGACGCCGCACCGCTCACCGTTCCCGAGGGCGCGTCGGCGATGACCATTCATGTCGAGTGGGAGCCCGGAGACCCGGGAACGCCGCCGCACCGCCACTCAGGACCGGCCTTCGGGTACGTCATCGAGGGCGCGGTCCGTTTCGAGCTGGAGGGCGAGCCGGAGCGCGTGGTCAAGGCCGGCGGGACGTTCTGGGAGCCGGGTGGCGATGCGATCCATTACCAGGACGGCAACGCGCTGGCAGATGCGCGTACCCGGTTCGTCGTGACCATGATGTGCGCGCCGGGCAAGCCCATGATCGAACTGGTCGGTGAGAAGGAACTGGCCGAACGGGCCCATCTGCGCGCCCCACGACCCACCGACTGACCAACCACTCACTCACTCACTCACTCACTCACTCACTCACACGATGCAGTTCCGACACGGATCCTGACCGCTCCGTGGGAGGGTGCGATTCGGCATGAGCGCCGGTGAAGTCGTCCACTACATGCTGACCGCCCTTTTCGCCACGGCCGCCGTCCGCGCGCTCTGGCAGGGCGTCCTGGCACGGACTCGTGGTTGCCGCAGCCGCATCGACCATCTGCTGCACTCCGCCATGGCCCTGGCCATGGCGGTGATGCCGTGGAGCTGGGGCAGCGCCCTGCCGCAGCTGCCGCAATCAGTGTTCTTCGTCGGCGCCGCGCTGTGGTTCCCGCTGACCGCCGTCAAGAGCGGCCAGGAGCGACAGCTGTCGGCAATCGTGAGGAGACTGCCCTACTCGGTCGGCATAGCGACGATGGCCTGGATGTCGTACCGCGCGGCGGGCCATTCGCACCAGACCATGGCCGAGGGCGTTCCGACAGCACAGCAGGCCACGCATCTCGGCCACTCCATGGGTGAGTCGAAGGCCGACAGCGTCGTCACAGGAGTGTTGGCGCTGTACCTCCTCACATGTTCCGTTCGCTCGCTGACCCGTGACATGCCCATACTGCGCGGAGCCGCCGATACGACCAACAATTCCACCAGCCTCAAGGGTGCTTGCAACAGCTTCTGGGACGGAGCGATGGCCCTGGGAACAGTCGTCATGCTCCTGATGCCCCATTGACCCTCGCCGGAGTCGGCACTGCAGGGCGTCGCGAAAGCCTTCACGGGCTCCTTCAGCGGGCGACCGAACGGGAACAGCCACGCTGCTCAGTAGTGGCCTCCGACGCGATGCCGACCGTCGTGGCCATGACGTATGAAGCCCCTCTCGGCCGGACGAACCGTGTGTCTGCAGCCGTCACAAACGGGGTGGCTGACCGGTCAGCTGATGGTCTGGAATCGAGATCCCCCAAGACGCGAAGGTACACAGAATATGAAGTCGGCAGGGACCTGGAAAACAGCGGCTACCTCCTGCGCATCGACCTGCTGGTCAACTGACCGGCCATCGATCCTGCCGTCGCCGGCCCGCTCCTGAAGAAGGCCGACGCGCTGTGCCCTTACGCGCGGATGGCCTGGCAGGGAACGCCGACAAACATCATGCCGGCCAGCTCCGCGCCGACCGGACACCTCGGCGACCTGTCCGCCATGGACCACCTCTGCCATGTCCGCCACCGAAAGGAGAACTGAAATGACCGCCACCCCCCTTGTACCGCCGGACGACCTGCTTGGCGCCGACTTCTACCTCTACGAGACCCTGCTCCCGGACGACGAACGCAAAATACTTCTCAAGGCCCGCGCGTTCCTGCGCGACGAAGTCAGGCCGATGGTCAACGGGTACTGGGACAAGGACGAGTTCCCCGTGGAGCTGATCGAGAAGTTCCGCGGGAGCGGGCTGACCGCTCTGTCCTACGAGGGTTACGGTGAGCACCTGCCTGCCGCCAGTCACCTGCTCGGTGGCATGCTCGCGATGGAGATGAGTCGCGTTGACGCCTCGGTCGCCACCTTCTTCGGCGTCCACAACGGGCTCAGCTTCTACTCCATCTACACCGGCGGCGACCGGGAGCAGCGCGCGAGGTGGCTGCCGGCCATGGCCTCGATGGAGAAGATCGGCGCCTTCGCCATGACCGAGCCGCTGGGTGGCTCCGACGTCTCCGGTGGTATGCGAACCACCGCCCAGCTCCAGGGCGGCACTTGGGTCCTCAACGGCGTGAAAAGGTGGATAGGCAATGCCACGTTCGCCGACCACGTCGTGGTGTGGGCGCGGGACGTCGACGACAACCAGGTCAAGGGCTTCGTCGTCGAGAAGGGCACCCCCGGCTTCGTGCCGGTGAAGATCGAGGGCAAGATCGCGCTGCGGATCGTCCAGAACGCCGAGATCACCCTGACCGACGTACGTGTGCCGGAGGCGAACCGCCTCCAGAACATCAACTCCTTCCGAGACGTCGCGGAGATCCTGCGCTTCACCCGCAGCGGAGTCGCCTGGCAAGCCTTGGGTGTCATGATCGGCGCCTACGAGCTCGCACTCGCCTACGCCAAGGAGCGCCAGCAGTTCGGCCGTCCGATCGCCAGGTTCCAGATGGTGCAGGACCTGCTGGTGAAGAGCCTGGGCGACATCACAGCCTCCTGGGGCATGCTGGTACAGCTCGCGCGGCTGCAGGACCAGGGGATCTTTCGTGATGACCACTCGGCGCTGGCGAAGGGGTTCACCACGTCCCGGATGCGAGAGGTCGTCGCGTTCAGCCGCGAGATCTTCGGCGGAAACGGCATCGTCCTCGACTACGACATCGCACGGTTCTTCGCCGACGCCGAGGCCCTCTACTCCTACGAGGGCACCCGCCAGATGCAGACCCTCATCGTCGGCAAGTCCATCACCGGGCAGAGCGCCTTCGTGTGAGTCGTACTGCGATATCCGAGGAAAACCCCTGTGTGTGTTGCTCGAACGCCGCCGGTCGGGTTGATGCGTAGCACCGACAAAGTCGGCCGGACCCAAGGAAGTGGCGGCCTGCCTACAAGGTGCAGCCGTTCCAAGATCACTCAAGTGAACCAAGCCCCGGAACGCCAGTGCCGAGGCCGGCATCACGGCAAACTCCGGATGCCGCGCCGACTGAGGCTGGTGGCGTGCGCAGCGGCGGCGTGAGGAAGCAAGTGGGAATGATCGCAGACCCTGGTGGCCCTGGTGCCCCTGGCTTCCGGCGGAGTTCCGCTCCTGACGGCAGCCAGCGCCGCGGCCCCCACTCGCGCCACGAGCAGTTGGTGTTCGCCAGGCTGCGCACGTCTCAGGACCGGTTCGCAGACGCGATCACCGCGTTCGCGGGCACGATGAGGTTCGTCTACGTCCATGCCGTCTGGTTCACGGTATGGATCGCTCTCAACCTCAGTCTGTTCGGCCCGGCAGCAGTCTTCGACCCTTACCCGTTCGGGCTTCTCACCATGATCGTGAGTCTGGAGGCCATCTTCCTGTCCACGTTCGTGATGGTGAGCCAGAATCGGCAAGCCGCAAGGGAGAACGTTCGGGCCAATCTGGTTTTCGAGACCAACGTTCGCGCGGAGGTCTGGGCAGTGCACATGGGCAAGGCGCTCGGCCTGAATCCGGAGGAGGTCGAGTGGCACGTCCAGGAGATCATCCAGCAGAGCAGGAGCGCGATGGACCCCGAGTCCGGGGTCCAACCGGTGGCCCCAGAGGCTCTGTGAACATGTCGTCGCAACGAAGCGTGATGCCGTCTGCCCCTCACCGCGCTCGCCGGCCCGGCTTCGGCCGTGGTGTCCAACCCGGCGGTGCTCGTCGTCCGCCCATCCTCATCGGCTTCGCCTTCGGCGTTACAGGCCAGCCACGCGGAGATTCCCTCTCTTCCTGCAGACCTTCAGCATCACGGGTACGGCCGACGCCGGCATCCCCCGTTCAAGAGACCCCATTCCGCCGTACTTTCCAGGCCGGGGGCACCGCTCACTCGGCCCCGTCGGCGAAATCGCCGCGTTCAACGGCCAGCCGGGTCAGTTCGACGCGGGTGTTAATACCGAGCTTGGTGAAGATGTGCCTCATGTGGGTGTTGACGGTGTGCACGGACACGTAGAGTCGGTCGGCGATGGCCCGGTTGGTGAGACCGTCCACGACGAGCGGGATCAGCTTCCGCTCGGATTCGGTCAGGCTCCTCCACCCCGGAGGGCTGATCGTGTCGTGGCTTGGGGACCCCGCGCGAACGCCGAGTTGCCGTAGACGCCGCTCGATCCGTTCGTGATCGCGCAGGGCTCCCGAGGCCGACGCCAGCTGACCCGCCTCTTCGAGGTACGGGATCGCCGGCGCCGTATCGGCTGATGTGGCCATGAGTTCGCCGAGGTCCTCGTATGCCGCGGCCAGAACCAGTCGCCTGCCGGTGCTCCGGTAGCCGTTGATGGCGGACGTGAGTGCGCGGGGGTCGCTGTGGAGCAGGCCGTCCACGTGGGCGCGGACGGCCCCGATGATCTCCTGGCTGTCGTCCCGGGCGGTCAGGGTGCGCAGTGCGCCGGACACGGCCTGCGCGACCGACGGCTCCTCGCCGCGCAGGGCGATACGCACGATTCCGGGCCAGTGGGACGGCGGTAGGACGAGCAACCGTGCCGGCTCGCCGTCTTCGAAGCTGCCCATGAGTGCCGCTGCTGCTGCCGCGTCCCGGCCCTCCGCGTCCGCCAGGCACGCGCGCGCGAGCGATACCCACAAGCCGTACCGCGGCGTGTTCGTGCCGGAGCCGGCTTCGGCGGCGCGGAGATGGACCCTCGCCTTGGCGAGGTCGCCGCGCCTGATCTGCACCAGTGCAAGCACGGAGCGGGCCTGCGGATTCGACTGGGTGATCTCAAGTTCGTCCGCCACCGCCAGACTGGCCTCAGCCTCCACGGCCGCGTCGTCCAGCGCGCCCTGTTCGAGCAGGGCGCAGGCACGGCGGGCATGCCAGTGGGGAAGTGACCAGCCAAGGCCCAGCGTCTCCGCTTGGTGCTGTCCCTCACGCAGAATCCGCTCGGTGTCCGCGAGCCGGTCAGTGGTGGTCAGCACCGTGGCCAGCCATAGCGCCGGAATTCTCGGGGGCCGCAGGTAGGGCACGGTGGGCTCGGTACAGGAGCGTACGGTGGCTGCCTCGGCAAGCTCCAGGGCTCGGGTCAGGCGCCCGCGGTAGAAGAACGTCTGCGACTGAAACACCATGACGCTGACGACGACGGCCGGATCGTGGCTCCGGTAGGAGGCCTCGACCAGCCCGGTGTCCGTCCGCTCGGCCGCGGTGATGTCCCCGAGGTACACGTGGCCCGTCGCCTGGGTCTTCAGCAGCAGGACACGCAGGTGGGACGGCAGCGCGGGGAGGTCCAGGGCCTGCCGGAGGTGTGTCATTGCGGCGGCGTCGTCGCCCGCGGCCTGGTGGATCTCGGCGGCCACCAGGCGCAGGTGTGCCTCCTGCAGCGGCTCAAGGCCGTCCGACAGGGCAACGTCGACCAGATCGAGCGCCTCGTGAACCTCGCGGGTCCGGCCGAGGTACTCGGCGGCGTCGGTCAGCAGGCTGACACGACGCGGGTCGCGCGGGGGCAGCAGGCGGGCGATCCGCTGAGCGAAGTCCGCGGCCGCGTCGGGTGCCGTCGACGACAGTTCCCGTACGGCGGTGTGCAGCGTGGTCACGGCGTCATCGTCGACCGGGCCACCCGCCATGACGACATGCCAGGCCACCTCCGCCGATCGTGCCCCGGTGGCGCGCAGACTCTCGGCCGCCTCCCGGTGCAGAGCGCTCCGTACGGGCAGCGGCAGGTTCTCGTGGACGGCCTGCCGCATGAGGTCGTGGCGGAAGGCGAATCGCGGGCCGTCCGCCGAGAGCAGGCCGGCGTTCAGGGCGGCCTCCGCGCCCGACAGCAGGCTGCCGACCTGTCTGCCGAGCATGTGGGCGGCCGTGCCGAAGTCGAATTCGCGGCCGAGGACAGAGCCGACCTGGAGCAGGCGCTTGGCGTCCTCCGGGAGCCGCTCCAGACGTGTGGCGACAGTCAGACGGAAACCGACGGGGATGTGGTGGTACGGGCGGCTGGGCACGCCCGCCTCCGCTTTGACGGCATCCGTGTCGACAAAGGTGCGCACCAGTTCGATCGCCAGGAACGGATTGCCCGCGACGCCTCGCAGCATCCTGGCCAGGCCTGGTGACGGCTTCGCCCCGAGCACGTCGGCCGCGATGTGCTCCAGTTCCTGCTGTGGCAGAGGTCCGAGGGTCAGCCATCGGGCTCCGAGGCGTTCGAGGTCCTCCCGCACCCTGGCGACAGTCGGCCGCTCCGTCTCCGAGCGCACCGCCAGCACCCATAGGATCGGCGAGGCAGCCAGTCTTCCGGGCAGGGTGCGCAGCACGAAGAGTGTGGCGGGATCCGCCCACTGCGCATCGTCAACGAGCACGAGCACCGGAGCGCGCTGGGCCCGGTCCTCGAGAGCGTCCGTGATGCTGTCCAGCAGCCAGAGCCGCTGGTCGTCCACGGTTGCGGTGGCTCGGACGGAACGGTCGGAGGCTTGCAGGGCGGACTGCAAGGCGGCTCCTGCCGCGTACTGGTCGAACTCGTCGGCCCGTACGGAGACCACCTCGAACCCGCACCGCTGCGCCCGCTCGTTCAGCTCCGCGAGCAACCGGCTCTTGCCGACGCCGGGCACGCCTTCCACGACGACGCAGGCGCCTCGTCCGCCACGCACCGTATCCAGGGTCTCCCGGACAGCCGCGATCTCGCGGTCCCGCCCCCTGAGGCGCAGCCTGGTCCCAGCCTGGTTCCCGCGCCCGGGATCCAGGTCGCCCGTGGGGTTTGTGCTGCGCATGGGGCAAGCATGCCGCAGGCCACATGCGCCCCCCAAACGCAGGTCCCCCTGCGATCGGCTTCACCCGGGTGACTATCGGTTCCGCGCTGTCCTCTCACCTCGCCGCGACGCACACTGCGAGCCGTCCAGATCTCTTGCCCCGGAGAGGAGCACGACGGGCGTGCAGGCGGTGGCGCCGTCCCGACGGCCCTCGCGCATCTCCGTGAGGCCCACGACCTGCAGCAGCAGTTCGGCACCATCCGGAACCATGACCGAGCAGGCCACAGAAGGGCCAGACCGATCAGGTGGCCGCACAAGCGCCTTCACCTCCAGGTTCTGAGCCAGGCCACCGTCGTCGATCACATCGACGACCATCCGGCCGGGGCCCGGTTGAGGAACCCGGGGCGCGTGGCTCACGCCTCAGCCGACCTAAGACCGGGAACGGGTTGCGTGGCGGGAGCGGGAGTCGAGGAATGCGGTGATCTTGCTCGGGTTGAACATCCACATCACCTTGTGGATGCCTTCCTTCGAGGCGGCGATCGC